>JBBQMV010000013.1:0-18753 GCA_038329315.1 Bdellovibrionia bacterium
CGGCCATGACTTTTCTAAAAGTTTCCCGTTTCTAACCCTCTGTGGCGTCCGAGATCAACCTTAGAGTTAGCGTCTTTTGCGGGGAGAAAGATCACCCTTCGAGAGCGGTCAGAATCACGGGCCCATTTTCGGTGATGGCGACGGTGTGTTCGAAATGCGCGGAAAGGGAGCGGTCCGTCGTAACTGCGGTCCAACCATCCTTAAGGACCCGGACTTCGGGTTTGCCGGCGTTAATCATCGGCTCGATCGCGATGACCATCCCGACCTTTAGGACCATTCCCTTCCCTTTAGAGCCGTAATTCGGCACCTGAGGGTCTTCGTGAAGGGCCCGGCCGATGCCGTGACCGACGAACTCACGGACGACGCTATAGCCGGCTGCCTCGGCGTGGGCCTGAACGGCGTGACCGATATCGAAGATACGGTTTCCGGCTTTTGCCTCCGCAATCCCCTTAAAAAGTGATTCCTGAGTAACCCGGAGGAGCTTCTCCGCTTCTGGAGTCACCTTTCCGACCGCGACGCTCCGCGCCGTATCCCCATACCAGCCCTCTTGGATTACGCCGAAATCGAGACCCACGATATCCCCGTCCTTAAGGACCCGCTTCTTCGAAGGGATTCCGTGGACGACCTCGTCGTTCACCGAGATACAAACGCAGGCCGGGAAGCCGTGATAACCCTTAAAAGCCGGCGTGACGCCCGCTTCTTTGCACATCTTTTCGGCAAGCTGATCGAGGTCCCAGGTCGAAACTCCCGGCTTCACTTCGCGACACATAGCGTCAAGAATCTTAGCCGTGGTCAACCCTGCGGCGCGCATGAGTTCGATTTCGCGTTCGGATTTTACGTTCACCATGGAGATGGACCTTAACCTAGATCGAGACGCGAAGCGATAACGTAGTTTTTAGAGTCGGAAACGCCGACGAACGGAATCGCTTCCTTAATTATACTGAGGGGAGCCGAAGTCAGTGCGAAGCGATCGCGGACTTCAAAGCCGTGTAAACGTGATCCATCGGCTGACTTGCATCGAGCGACTGGAGTTTTTTCTGGCCGTCATAGAACGCGACGAGCGGCGCGGTCTGGGCATGATAAACTTTCAGACGCTTCTGAATCACGGCTTCGTTGTCATCATCGCGCTGAACGACGGCCCCGCCGCATTTATCGCAAACTCCGTCGACTTTCGTCGGCGCGGATTTGATGTGAAACATCGTTCCGCACTTCGTGCAGGTCCGACGGCCCGAGAGGCGCCCGACCAGTTCGGAGTCGTCGATTTGGAACTCGACGACGCGGTTCACAGTGAGCTTCTTCGCACCGAGCATCTGATCGAGGGCTTCTGCTTGGGGGATCGTCCGTGGAAAACCATCGAAAATAAATCCGCCGGAACAATCCGGATCTTCGATCCGAGCCCGAATCATTCCGATCACGACATCATCGGGAACGAGCTGGCCGTCGTCCATGAACTTTTTCGCAGCGAGCCCCATCGGGGTACCTTGCGAAATATTCGCCCGAAACATGTCACCCGTCGAAAGCTGAGGCCATTTCTTTTCGGCCGTCAGACGCTTCGCTTGGGTACCTTTTCCAGAGCCCGGTGGGCCCAAGAAAATCAGGATCATGAGTATGCCGTCCGACCTTTCATGCGCGAGTGCTTCATGAAGCCTTCATAGTTCCGCGTGAGCAAGAAGGTTTCGATCTGCGAAACGGTGTCGAGAGCGACACCGACGAGGATCAGAACACTCGTTCCACCGAAGTAGAACGGAACCTTGATTGTTTGGGTAAAGATCGACGGAAGGACACAGACGGCGGCCATGTAAACGGCTCCGCCGAGCGTGATCCGCCCGAGGACGTAATCGATGTATTGCATCGTCGCTTCGCCCGGACGAATACCCGGAATAAATCCGCCATTTTTCTTCAGGTTTTCTGCGACATCGTCGGTTTTGAAAACGACGGCCGTGTAGAAGTACGTGAAAAAAACGATGAGGACGACGAAGAGAATTTCGTAAAGCATCGTTCCAGGCTGAATCATGCCGGTAAAGTCCTGCATCCACTTCACGCGCGAAAACGCGGCGAACGTTGCCGGAAACATCAGGAGCGAAGAAGCGAAGATCGGCGGGATAACCCCCGAAACGTTCACCTTGAGCGGCAAGTAGGTGTTTTGGCCGCCATAAACTTTACGTCCGACCACCCGCTTCGCGTATTGGATCGGAATCCGGCGTGCACCGCGCTCGACGAAAATGATCGAGTAGAACGTGATCATGATGATCGCGAGCACGATCATGATCTTGAGGAAGCTGAGTTCTCCCGAACGGTAAAGGGATAGCGCACTGCCGATCCCCGAAGGAATACGTGCAGCGATGCCGGCGTAAATCAGAACGGAGGTTCCGTTCCCGATCCCTTGCTCCGACATTTGTTCACCGACCCACATCAAGAAGAGCGTACCGGCGGTCAGGGTAAGGACCGTCATCACGATGAACGAGAAGCCTGGGTGAAGAACGACGGCTGGGTTTTGATAATTTTGAAGCTGGGTCGCGATACCGGTGCCTTGAACGATCGCGAGGAGAACCGCCCCGTAGCGCGTGTATTGCGTGATCTTTTTGCGGCCTTGTTCGCCTTCTTTTTGGAGTTCGTGGAAGTAAGGTACGACCACGGTCAAAAGTTGAAAAATAATCGACGACGAGATGTACGGCATGATCCCGAGAGCGAAAACCGAGAAGCGTTCGAGCGCACCCCCCGTAAAGAGGTTAAAGATACCGAAGATGGTTCCTTGCATGCTTTCGAAGACTTGCTTCAACGCCGCACCATCTACACCCGGAGTAGGAATGTGAACGCCGAGCCGATAAACGCCCAACATGACGATGGTGTAGATAATCCGTTTACGTAGATCTTCGATTTTAATGAGGCCAGCGATGCCGGACATGAATGGATTCCTCTGCGGATTAAACGTGAAAAAGGCCTGAACGATCCCGTACTTGGAGACCGTCCAGGCCTACTTATATCACCTGAACTTGCTTAGGGACGAAAGCTTATTTTTTCTTAGCGGCAGACTTCGCGGCCTTACGGGCCGAGAGCTTCTTCTCGCGCTTGATCCCAATTGGAATCGGGATCAGATTGATCGTTCCGCCGGCCTTCGTGATCTTTTCAGCCGCCGCTCCAGAAACGCGTTGAGCCTTGATCGTGTAGGCTTGGGAGATGTCTCCGGTGGCGAGGATCGTCAAGCGGTCATGACGACCCTTAACAATGCCCGCTTCCATGAGGCTTTCCATCGAAACTTCCTTCAAGGACTTCCCGAGTTTCGAGAATTCCGAAAGATTGACGATCGCGTTCGAGCGACGGTGAATGTTCGTGAATCCCTTCTTAGGAATCCGGCGATACATCGGCATCTGGCCGCCTTCGAATCCCGGGCGAACATGTCCGCCGGTACGAGCGAGCTGACCCTTGTCCCCTTTACCGGCCGTAGGGCCGAGTCCGGAACCAGAGCCGCGTCCGAGACGCTTGCGCGAGGTGGTCGCGCCTGGATGCTTCTTAATCGTATTGAGTCTCAACATAGTCTTTTACTCTTTTCTGCTAACGCTTGGGCTTGCGCCCTCACTCGCATGTTTTGGTATTGGATGAGTTAGCGGGTCTCGCTAACAATTTCGACCAGGTGCAACACCTTCTTGATCATTCCGCGAACGCAGGAGGTGTTTTCCAAGGTCACTACTTGTTCCCGGCGCTTCAGGCCGAGGCCGTTAATCGTCGCCCGTTGGCGAGGTGGGCACGCGATCGTGCCTTTCGCGAGACGGATGGTGATCGTACGCTTCGCGCCTTCAGCCTTTTTGGCTTTTGGAGTTACAGCGGCAGTCTTTTTCGGTGCAGTCTTCTTTTCGGTCGCCATGGTGGCTCCTTATTCCATGATTTCAGCGACGGTCTTACCGCGGGCGGCGGCAATCTCGCTGAACTGACGGAGTTGTTTCAAAGCATCGAACGTCGCACGGACCACGTTGTGTGGGTTGTCGCGTTTGATGGATTTCGTGAGGACGTTTTGGAGTCCGGCGACTTCGAGAATCGCGCGGATCGACGAGCTGGCGATGATTCCCGTTCCTTCTGGAGCTGGCTTCATGAGAACGCGCGAGGCGCCCCATTTTCCGACGACTTCGTGCGGAATCGAGGTTCCGGTCATCGAAACCCTCATCAGGTTCTTCTTCGCTTGCTTACCGGCCTTTTTAATCGCTTCTGGCACTTCGCCAGCTTTTCCGAGACCGACGCCGACTTGGCCCTTCTTATCTCCCACCACGACGATCGCGGCGAAGCTGAAGCGGCGTCCGCCTTTTACGACCTTCGCGCAGCGGTTGATATGAATAACCTTGTCTTCGAATTCGGACTCTTCGCGATTACTTTGACGTTCAAAAGCCATTTAAAATTTCTCCCAGAGAATTAAAATTTGAGTCCGCCTTCACGAGCGCCGTCGGCCAAAGCCTTCAGACGTCCATGATAGAGGTAACCGCTGCGATCAAACACGACCGCGTTGATGTTCTTCGCTTGGGCCTTCTTCGCAAGAAGAGCGCCCACTGCCTTCGCACCTTCCGCGCTACTTGGGGACTTGGCATTTAAGCCTTCGTCGAGCGTGGAAGCCGAGACCAGGGTAACTCCCTTAAGGGCATCGATGAGCTGGGCGTACATGTTCGCATTGGAGCGGAAAACCGCGAGGCGAGGCTTCGCAGCCGAACCTTCAATTTTCGCCCGAATCCGGGTCTTACGCTTGAACCGAATTTGCTGCTTAGTGCTCGTAGATTTACGAATCTTGGTTGCCATAAATAATCCTTACTTCGCGCCGGCAGCCTTACCCGCTTTGCGGATAATGTGCTCGTTCGTGTACTTGATGCCTTTGCCTTGGTACGGCTCTGGCGGACGGAATCCGCGAACTTTCGCCGCGACTTCACCGACCAACATTTTATCTGCGCCCGAAATCGTAACGTGGGTGTTCCCGTCAACCTTCGCCGCGATACCGACTGGCATCGTGTAATCGATTTGGTGGGAGAAACCGACGTTCAACGTCAGAACTTGGCCCTTCGTCGCTGCGCGGAAACCGACGCCGACGATGTCGAGCTCTTTAGTGAAACCGGTCGAGACGCCGTGAACCATGTTGTGGATCAACGTGCGGGTCAAACCCCAGAGCGCTGCCGCTTTCACGGAAAGCTCAGGTTGCTTCTCAACGATGATCGAATCCTTGTCGACCTTCGCCGTAACGCCGCGAGGGATTTTGTGGGAAAGTTTGCCTTTCGGGCCTTCCACTTTCACGACGCCATCGGCGATCGCGACTTTCACTCCGGAACCAATCTTAATGGGCTGTTTACCTACGCGTGACATCTTACCAGACCTCGCACAGAAGCTCGCCGCCGATTTTAGCTTGGCGTGCCTTCGATCCCGTCATCACGCCCTTAGACGTGGAGACGATCGCGATGCCCGCGCCGCTAAGCGGACGAGGAAACGATTCATAACCGGAATACCGGCGAAGACCTGGACGGGAGAGGCGGCGGATCCCTTGGATCACGGACGCACCTTCGTCAGAGTACTTCAGATAAACTTTAATCACGGGAATACCTTCATCGCGCGAGAGGCGGAAGTTCTTCACGTAACCTTCGTCTTTGAGAACGCGAACAATGTTCGCCTTCACGCGAGAAGCCGGAATTTCGACCTTCTCGTGTTTCTCGGAAGCGGCGTTCCGAATTCTCGTCAGCAAATCTGCAATCGGATCAGTCATCATATTTTTAGTATCCCCGATCTTACTTTTTGAACGGCATTCCAAGTTCGGCGAGCATCGCACGAGCTTGTTCGTTGTTTTTGGCCGTGGTCGTGATGGTGATCGTCATCCCGCGGATCTTATCGACTTTGTCGTAGTTGATTTCTGGAAAAATGATTTGCTCGCGAAGGCCGAGCGAATAATTTCCACGTCCGTCGAACGACTTCGCGCTGAGGCCCTTGAAGTCACGAACGCGCGGAAGCGAGACGTTGATCAGGCGGTCCAGAAATTCGTACATCCGTGCCCGACGAAGGGTGACCATTACGCCGACCGCGTTTCCTTCACGAACCTTGAAGGTCGCGATGGCTTTACGGGACCGGGTCAGAACCGGCTTTTGACCGGTGATCGCCGTGATTTCGTCCATGGCCGTGTCGAGAACTTTTGGATTCGCGACAGCGTCCTTGATCGCGCAGTTCACGACGATCTTGGAGAGCCGTGGGATCGCCATCGGATTCTTCGTGTTGAATTGCTTCATCAACGAAGGAACGACTTCCTTCTTATAGACGGTTTCGAGACGAGGAGCCGTCGTCCCAGAAACTTTCGTTTCTCCAGCAGCTGCGAGACGGACGCCTTGGGCAGATTCGCCCGCGCCCTTCTTCTTCTTGCCTTCGCCGGCCTTTTTGTTCTTTTCAGCCTTCGCCGCTTTTTCCGCTTTCGCGGTTTCGTCGACGGGTTTCTTTTCGTTTTCGTTTGCCATGATTAAATAACCTCAGGAGCCAGGGAGATAATTTTCGTGAAGGACTTCGCGCGGAGTTCGCGAGCCACTGGTCCGAAAATCCGGGTTCCGATCGGCTCGTTCTGAGCGTTGATCAGTACAGCGGAGTTCGTGTCGAACCGGATGTACGAGCCGTCGTGGCGGTTCGTTTCCTTTTTCGTTCGAACGATGACGGCCTTGAGGACATCACCTTTCTTCACTTTTCCGTTCGGTACCGCTTCCTTAACCGTAACGACGATCACGTCACCGAGACCGGCATAATGGCGCCGAGTGCCTCCGAGGACCTTGATACACATCACGGAGCGGGCTCCGGAATTGTCGGCTACATCGAGCCGGGACGTTGTTTGAATCATATTTGCTCCTGTTTCCCTTAATACCTAGACGTTCGCTTCGGCGGTTTGAATCGCGCGGCGTACGATTTTTTGGAGAGCCCAGCGCTTATCGCGGCTCAGCGGGCGGCTTTCGATGATGGTGACAATGTCGCCCATCTTCGCTTCGTTCTTTTCGTCATGAGCTTTGAATCGTTTCGAGCTCGCGATGTACTTCATGTAGAGTCCGTGCTTAACGCGACGGCCGACCTTCACCACAATCGTCTTTTGCATTTTATTGCTGACGACTTCGCCGGTCATTTCTTTGCGGCGTTGGAGGCCCTTGACCATGGCAGCTTCGTTCACTACTTTTTTCGGAGCAGGCGCTTTTGGGGCGCGCGGCGCTCTCTCGACTTTTTCAGTCTTAGCAGGAGCTTTTTTCTTTGTTTCGATGGCCATGGTTACTTCTTACCTTTCACAGCAGATTTCACATCTGACTTCATAGACGCTTGCGTTTGCAGCGTCTTCACCCGGGCAAGATCCTTGCGCAGGCGCCAGATCATCGCGCCGTCCGCGAGCTGACCGGTGACTTTTTTCATGTTCGTATCGAAGAGGTTCTTTTCGAGTTCACGGGTCTTAACGACCAGTTCATTCCCGGCAAGATTCTTCAGAGCTTTCATTGCTTTTGCCATAATTCCTCTAACCTCTTACTTCGCCGACGCGGCGTGAGCTGCGTTCTTGGCAGCCTTCTTAGCGGCAGTCGCGGCTTTGACCTTGGCAGCCATGTCTTGAGCGAGTTTTTCCGAAGTACGCGAGATCGCTTTGCACTTCAGAGGGAATTTATGGTCGGCGAGACGGAGCGCTTCGAACGCTTCGTTTTGCGGAATCCCGGTCATTTCAAAAATGATCCGGCCTGGCTTAATGACTGCCACCCATTCTTCCACGTTCCCTTTGCCGGAACCCATGCGGGTTTCGGCAGCCTTCTTCGTGACTGGCTTGTCCGGGAAAATCCGGATCCAAACTTGGCCACCGCGCTTCACATAACGGGTCATCGCGACCCGCGCTGCTTCAAGCTGGCGAGCGGTGATCCGTCCACATTCCGTGGCCTGGAGACCGTAGTCGCCGAAGTGCAGAAATCCACCCCGGAGAGCTTTCCCGCGCATTTTACCTTTGGCGACCTTCCGCCATTTTACTCTTTTAGGAGAAAGCATTTAAGCGTCCTTTTCCTTCGAAGCAGCAGCCATAGCTTTCGCTTCGACAGCAGCCAGTTTTTTCAGGGTTTGGATCTCACCGTGGTAAACCCACGCCTTGATTCCGATAATTCCGTAAGTCGTCTTCGCCGTCGCGGTACCGTAATCGATATTCGCGCGAAGAGTATGAAGTGGTACCGAGTCTTCCGAGTACCATTCGGTACGCGCGATTTCGGCTCCACCGAGACGGCCCGAGCAACGAATCTTGATTCCCTTGATTCCTTGCTTGAACGCTGCGGTCATCGCCTTCTTCATCGCGCGGCGGAAAGCCACGCGCTTCTCGAGCTGAGCGGCCACCGATTCGGAAATCAGGGTCGCGTTCGCTTCTGGCTTCTTCACTTCGACGATATTCAAGAAGACTTCGTTCTTCGAAAGCTTTTGCACTTCTGCCTTAAGCTGTTCGACGCCCGCGCCTTTTTTACCGATCACAATGCCCGGACGAGCCGTGTGCACGTTGATCTTCACTTTGGTCGCGGCGCGCTCGATTTCAATCCGAGCGATACCGGCGCCATAGAGCTTCTCTTTCAAGAAACCACGGAGCTTCATGTCTTCAGCAAGAAGAGCTGGGAAGTCTTTTTTGTTCGCGTACCAGCGGCTGTCCCACGTACGCGTGATCCCAAGGCGGAATCCAATTGGATTAACTTTTTGACCCATTATTTGGTCCTTTCGGCGAGCAGAACGCTGATCTGAGAAGTTCTCTTCATGATTGGGGAAGCGGATCCTTTCGCACGTGGGCGAAAGCGCTTCAACATCGGCCCGGCGCCCACGAGCAAGGTCTTGATGTAGAGCTTATCCACGTCAGTCGTTTGCTTCTGGGAGACGTTAGCAACCGCGCTCCGGAGGAGCGTATAAAGAACTCCTGCCGTACGCTTCGCTGGCGAAAACTTAAGGTAAGTCAGCGCCTCGTTGATGTCTTTTCCGCGAACTTCATCGGCGATCGCGCCAACTTTCCGCGGAGTGATCCGAACTGAGGTAACTTTTGCAGTAATATTCGCTTTCATGACCTAGTCCTTACTTCTTCGCCGGTGCGGCTGGAGCGGCTGCGGCCGCGCCTGCTGCTGGTTTCGCCGCTGCACCTGCGGCCGCTGGAGCGGCTGCTCCGGCTGCTGCTGGGGCTGCGCCGCCTTCCTTCTTATCGGCCGGAGTGTGGCCGTGGAAGGTGCGGGTCAAGGCGAACTCACCGAGCTTATGCCCGACCATGTTTTCCGTGACGTAAACTGGGATAAACTTTCTGCCGTTGTGCACTGCGAAAGTCAATCCGACAAAATCTGGAAGAATCGTCGAGCGACGAGCCCAGGTCTTGATCACTTTACGGTCAGAGGTTTTCTTCGCTTCGAGGACTTTATGTTCGATATGGTAATCGACGTAAGGTCCTTTTTTAATTGAACGAGCCATTTAAAAGAATCTCCTTGGTGGCGACCCGCCGGAGGCGGGCCCAAATTATTTCCGGCGCTTCAGGATGAATGCATCCGTGCGCTTGTTGTTACGAGTCTTAAAGCCCTTCGTCGGGACGCCCCACGGAGTACGTGGGTGACCGCCGCCGGAGCTCTTACCTTCACCACCACCGTGTGGGTGGTCGATCGGGTTCATCGAGACGCCACGGTTCGTAGGGCGGACGCCCAACCACCGCATACGGCCAGCTTTTCCGAGCGCGATATTTTCGTGTTCGGTGTTCGAAAGCTGTCCGATCGAGGCTTTGCAGCGCGAGTGGATCAAGCGAACTTCGCCCGAAGGCATTTTCACTTGGCAATACACGCCTTCTTTGGCCATGAGCTGAGCGAAGTTACCGGCTGCACGTGAGAGCTTGCCGCCCTTGCCTGGCTCGACTTCGAGGTTGTGGATAAACGTCCCGACCGGAATATTCGAGAGCGAGAGGTTGTTCGCTGGCTTAATATCAGCCGCATCGGAAGCGATGACTGGATCGCCGACCTTCAGGCCGACTGGCGCCAAGATATAGCGCTTTTCGCCATCCGCGTAGTTCAAGAGGGCGATGTACGCCGTACGATTCGGATCGTACTCGAGCGAAGCAACCTTCGCTGGAATCTCGCGCTTGTCGCGGAGGAAATCGATCACCCGATACTTGCGGCGGTGGCCGCCGCCGACGTGGCGAACGGTCATCTTCCCGTAATTGTTCCGTCCGCCGGACTTCCGGAGGTCAGCAAACAGGGAAGCCGGTTTTTTCGGCTGGTCTTTTTTCGGGGTCAGGATCGAGAAATCCGCCACCGTCTTGTAACGGTTCGAGGGAGTCGTCGGCTTAAAAGTTTTTACGGCCATGTTCGCTCCTCCTTATGCTTGTGGGTTTTGGCTGAAGAAATCGATCTTTTGACCTTCATTGAGGGTCA
The DNA here is from genome assembly GCA_038329315.1 of Bdellovibrionia bacterium. Lineage (GTDB taxonomy): Bacteria > Bdellovibrionota > UBA1018 > UBA1018 > UBA1018 > JACMQW01. The sequence goes on from JBBQMV010000013.1 coordinate 10,383, forward strand.
CAATCGCTTTTTTCCAGTTCGCGCGTTTAATGGTCGACTTGGCCATGCGCTTGATTTTTCCGTGCACCATCAACGTGCGAACTTCGCGGACGTTGACCTTGAATAGCTGCTGAACCGCATCGCGGATCTCGTGCTTGTTCGCTTTTGCATCGACTTCGAAAACGTATTTCGACGCCAGTTCGGTAAGAGCGGTGCTCTTCTCGCTGATGATCGGACGCTTGATGATTTCGTAGAGTTTGTTCATCGTCTTTACCTTTATGCTTCCGTAGAAAGGCGAGCCGTCGTAGCGGCGATCGCTTTCTTCGTCATGACGATCCACTCGTGGCGGACGATGTCATAGACGTTCAGACCTTCGGTTCGAAGGACGCGAACCTTCGGAACGTTACGGCCGGAGAGTTCGAGATTCTTGTTCATGTCATCCACGAACAGGACCTTCTCGAGTTTGAAGTTATTGTTCAGCATGTCCGCGAAGGCTTTCGTCTTCGGCGTCGCGATTTTGAAATCGTCGACGATGATGAAACGCTTCGACTTCACGCGGTCCGAGAGAGCCGAGCGCAGAGCTCCGCGCATCATCTCTTTAGGAGTCGCTTGCTCGTAAGAACGAGGAGTCGGACCGAAGTTGGCGCCGCCACCGACCATCAAGGACGAACGAGTCGAACCTTGACGAGCGCTACCAGTACCTTTTTGCTTGAACGGCTTTTTACCGCCGCCGCGTACTTCAGACTTCGTCTTCGTGTCCGCAGTTCCCTGCCGGCGATTCGCCAACTGGGCCTTGATGACTTGGTGAACGAGTGGATAATTTACGTCGATCCCGAAGACCGAAGCGTCCAGGTCCATCGACCCAACTTTTTCATTTTTTTGATTAACAATATCGAGGGTAGGCATCGTGATCTCCCGTCCTTACTTCCGGGCCATCAACGCTTTTTTAACTTCAGCGTTCTTAATGGCTTTACGAATCGCGACGACACCGCTCTTCGGTCCAGGCACAGATCCGTTGACGAGGAGAATGCCGTTTTCGACATCAACCTTCACAACGCGAACGTTCTGGACGGTGACTTGTACGTTGCCCATTTGACCAGGCATCTTCTTGTTCTTGAAACACTTCGCAGGATCGGCACGGTTACCGATCGATCCGAGGGACCGAGTCGTTACCGAGTTACCGTGCGAGGCAGCGGATCCAGCCATATGGAAGCGCTTCACGCCGCCTTGAAAGCCTTTACCTTTGGAAACAGCGATCAGGTCGACGAGGTCGCCTTCTTTTACGAAGTCAGGCGCGAGAGTCGCACCCGCAACGATGCCGTCCATTTTCATGGTTTCATGAAGGCGGAATTCCTTCGTGTAGTAGAACCCGCCTTCGGAAACCGACTTCTTGAAGTGGCCGAGATCTGGCTTGTTGAGGTTCTTTGCTTTCTTTTCGAGGACACCGACTTGGATGGCGTTGTAGCCTTCCTTCGCCTTCGTCTTCACTTGCGTAATCGTGTTCGCGCGAAGATCGATGACGGTAACTGCACTGAGCATTCCGTCGGCATCATAAACTTGGGTCATACCGGCTTTAACGCCGAAGAAACCGCCGCGGCCGGAATCAAGCTTTACGCTTTTTCCCTTGCCGGAAGCCGCTTCGTCAGCCGCTGGAGCGGTGGACTCGGGGGTAGTCGTGGATTCATTTTCAGACATGGAACTCTCTCTCGTTACGTCAAAATGGCGCTCATGCGTGGCTTCACACGAAACCGTCGTCGAGTCATTTGCAGACGTGATTTAAAAGGAAACTACGAAATTTGGGGTTTCGCTGCTTACTCCGACTTACCGTTCGGGATTCCATTTCAAACCTAAGCTTAGAAATGGGAGAACGGCAGTATCGCTGTTTAGGACTTGATCTCTACATCTACGCCAGCAGACAGGTCAAGCTTCATTAGCGAGTCCACGGTCTGTTGAGTAGGTTCGAGAATATCGAGAAGGCGCTTGTGCGTGCGAATTTCGAACTGCTCACGCGACTTCTTATCAATGTGCGGGGAACGAAGGACCGTATAACGGTTGATGACCGTCGGGAGTGGGATCGGACCGCGAACGGTCGCGCCCGTACGTTTCGCCGTGTTAACGATTTCCCAAACGGATTGATCGAGAACGCGGTGATCGAAGGCCTTCAGCTTAATACGAATCTTGTGTTCCATCGCTACTTTAACTCCACATCTTGTTGAAATTACTCGGGAAGTTCCCAATCCAGGATGTGACCGGATCGCAATCTTTCCCAAGCCGTCGTTATTTTGAGGTTTTGAGCAATACCGAGGAAGGGCGAGCGGTGCAACAACGAATTCCGAGGATTTACCGGAATGTTTCGTGACGCGTTGCGACATTACTCAAAACAGGGAGAGCTGAGGGGCGAGCCCCAGCTGATCCGGCCAATTTCGCGTCGAGAAGCCCCGATCACGGAGCTTTTCGGTGAAAACTCGCGAGAGCTCCGGCGACCAAACGTGATCTTCGGTGTGCACGAAGAAAATCACGCGTTGAAGCCCATTCACCCGGAGCGCTTCGATCCGGTCGATCCACAGATCGAGCCGATCGCGATCTTCGGTGAGCGGCGCCGAATCTATTTCAAGCGAACGTCCGAGAAACCGCACAAATATTTCGGGCGTTGTTAACGTTCCGTGACTCGCATCGCGTCTCGCTGGTGTGTCGCTACATACGATGCCTACTTTTGCGGTCGCGAGCACGCGCGCAGCTTCGCGTCGAAGTTGGCGATCCACGAACCAATTCTCATTTCGAAATTCGACAAAGAGCGGTCCTCCCTGCCAACGACCGAACCATTGCTCGAGTAATGCGAGCCGCTCGAATCCGAGACCCGGCGGAAGCTGGAGAAAAGTTCCGCCCCACTTTTCACCGAGCCCTTTCCAGCCCTCGGTGAACGCGTGAAGGCGCTCCACCATCGCGCGGTGGTCATTCCAAAGCATAAATTCATGGCTCAAACCTTGATGGGCCTTCACGAAGAATCGAAAATCTTCCGGCGTTTCGTCCGCCCACGCTCGGGCACCCACCGCGGTCGGCACGCGGTAAAACGCGGTATTCAGTTCGATCGAATTCCACGCGTGAGCGTACACCGGCAAAGTTTTGCAAAATCCCGGAATCGTCCACTGGGGAGCGCCGACGTAAATCCGCAGATCGCGAGCGGCGAGTGGAATTTCCTTCTCGAGCAGCTTCACGCTTCCGGGATGCACCAGAGCAAGCGAGGCATCAAACGGACGCGACCGAGAAAGCTGGCCGTAATCCATGGACTACCGCTTCGACCCGGCTACTGGATCGCTTCGCAGCTCGACGATTACGGCACGGTGATCAGAAATCATTCCCACCGGCGCGGGATAGGAAAAGGTATCGACGCTCCAGGATTCCGTTTTCCACGGCGCGGATTTCGACACGAGCACGTGATCGACACGACATTCGGGAAACGTCGCGGCCTTTTCAAGATTACAACCGTCGGTCGGTACGGTCGGGTGATTCGACACGTACGCGTGCGTGGACACGTCCGCGAACGTGTCGCGAAAATGAATCGTCATTGCCGCGTATCCAGGACGATCCGGGCGAAGATTCGTGTCCCCGGCGAAGATGACCGGGATCCTAGATTTCGCGAAATGCTCGACCATGAGTTCCGCACTCGGCTCGCGATTCCGGGGATTATTGTCGAAATGGGATCCCGCGAAAATGAAACTCCCTCCTTTCGTATCGTCGAGGATCACGTACTCGATCCGGCGGGGAAAGCTCGTTTTCCACCCGAAACCGAAACTCGGGGAACGCGGGCCAAGCCAAAATCCATCTTTATTCGCGACAGTAAACCGTCCTTCCCGTACGAGCAGCGTCGGATCGGCGTAACTCAGGAGAAAATCTTCGGCAAGAATCGGAATGTACTTCTCGTGCACCTGCGAAAGGAGCTCATTCACTTGTCCGCGGGTGCGAATTTCCTGGAGGCTAATCAGGTCGGGATTATGGCGGTTGATCGTATCCGCGACGGCGGTCAGTCGCTGCGAAAAGGAGCTGTCGCGACCTTTCGCGCAGAACTCGCACATCACGTTGAAGGTCATCACCTTCAAATCACCGGGTGCAGCACTCGCGGAGAGGGCAGCGAAAAAAGCGCCGAGAACGAATCGGATTCGAAGCCTCGGGGTTTTCACCCGACGATCACTCCGGCTCGAACCTTAATCGCGTGGGCGGTCGCGGTCGGTACTTCATGATAACTCGAAAACTCCATCGCGAATGTCGCGCGGCCTTGGGACGCGGACCGAACCGCGGTCGAATAGCCAAACATTTCGGCGAGCGGAACTTCGGCCTTGATGACCTGGACGCCGTGTTTCGGAGTCATGCTGCCGATTTTACCGCGACGCGAATTCAGGTCGCCAATGACCGAGCCCATGTAATCGTCGGGCGAGGTGATTTCGGCGGCCATGATCGGCTCGAGAATGATCGGAACCGCGCGGGCACAGGCATCTTTCCAAGCCAGGGACGCGGCGATTTTATAGGCGACCTCCGTAGACTCGCCCTCGACGAAGGTTCCTGATTGGAGCGTCGCTTTCACATCGACCGCCGGATAACCGACGACGATTCCGCCGAGAAGCGCTTCGCGCACACCCTGCTCGATCGCAGTCACGAAATTCTTCGGGAAGGCCTTCGGATCGGCTCGGAATCCGTCGACGAATTCGAAGCCTTTTCCGCGGGGAAGTGGCTCGAACTTAATTTTGCATTCGCCGAACTGGCCCTTACCGGCCATGTCGCGGTGGAAGCGGCCATCACCTACCGCGGCCTTCGAGATCGATTCTCGGTACGCGACCTGCGGACGGCCAACGTTTCCCTCGACTTTGAATTCGCGCTTCATCCGGTCGACGAGAATTTCGAGGTGGAGTTCGCCCATACCGGAAAGAAGCGTCTGACCCGTTTCTTCGTTAATGGTCACGCGGAACGACGGATCTTCGAGCGCGAGTTTCTTCATCGCGTCGCTGAGCTTTTCTTGATCCGCCTTGGTCTTCGGTTCGATCGCGATTGAGATCACCGGCTCCGGAAAATCGATCTTTTCGAGAAGGACCGGGCGATCTTCGCTACAGAGCGTGTCGCCGGTCGTAGTGAATCGGAGACCGACGGCCGCGACGATATCGCCCACACGAACTTCCGCGATTTCTTCGCGCTTGTTCGCGTGCATAAGGAGCATCTTCGTCAAGCGCTCCTTCTTTTCTTTCGCCGGATTCAGGACCTGTTCGCCTGCTTTGAGCGTTCCGGAATAGACACGGAAGTAAGTGAGCGTCCCCATGAACGGATCGTTCTGAATCTTGAACGCGAGAGCCGAAAACGGCTTCGACGGATCGGGCGTAATCGTAATGTGTTTATCGAGGTCGCGCGGATCGAGCGCATCGACATCGGGCTTATCGATCGGGGACGGGAGAAAGTCGACGATCGAGTCAAGGAGCGGCTGGACCCCTTTATTTTTAAAACTCGTTCCGCAAATCACCGGCACGAACTTCATCGAAATGCAGCCCTTCCGGATCGCGGCACGAATGAGCTTCGGGTCGATCTCGCCGCCGGCGAGGTATTGCTCCATGATCGAATCGTCGAGCTCGGAAACGACCGAAATGAGTTCTTCACGGTACATCGCCGCGTCGTCGGCCAACTCTTCGGGAATTTCGACGGTTTCGAATTTCGCGCCGTTTTCTTCACCCTGCCAAATGAGGGCTTTCATCGCCACGAGGTCGACCAGACCCCTGAAAGTGTCTTCGGCCCCGACTGGGATTTGGATCGGCAGCGGATTCGCGCCGAGTTTTTCTTTGATCTCGCCGACGACGCTGAAAAAGTCCGCGCCGGTGCGGTCCATTTTGTTCACGTACGCGATCCTCGGAACCTTATACTTGTTCGCTTGGCGCCATACGGTTTCGGATTGGGGCTCGACTCCACTCACCGCGCAGAACACCGCGACCGCGCCGTCGAGAACACGCAGCGACCGCTCGACTTCGATCGTGAAGTCAACGTGGCCGGGCGTATCGATGATGTTAATTCGGTTCTCGCGCCAAAAGCAGGTCGTCGCCGCCGACTGAATCGTGATTCCGCGCTCTTGCTCTTGCGGCATCCAGTCCATCACGGTCGTGCCCTCGTGGACCTCGCCCATCTTATGAACCTTCCCGGTATAGTAGAGAATCCGCTCGGTCGTCGTCGTCTTCCCGGCGTCGATATGGGCGGCGATCCCGATATTTCGGGTGATCAAAAGTTTAGGATCGGCAGGGCCGCGCGCGGATTCGCTCATGAGACCTTAAATACAAAAGGGATAGTCTTAAAGACACTGAAATTCGTTTGACGCCACGAGTCCGAATGTCTGGACGATCCTCAGATCCTCAGTTCGTCGATGAGCTTCCGAACTCGCTTCGCGGAGCGATGGGTCCGTAAAGTCGTGTCCTGCGGGAGCTTCACTTCCGCGAGCGTTTTTTCGCCGACTGCGATTGCTTCCTTTTTCTTCCCCTGAAGCTTCAGGATGCGAGCGAGGTTATAGCCGGCCCGCAGCTTGTTATCGCCGTAGGAGTAAGCGAATGCCTTTTCTTCGAGTGCCTGGGCTTCCTGATATTTTTTCATTTCATACTGCATATTCGCGTGGGCATGGAAAAACGTGAACTCCGTCGGATAGAGGGCTTCGAATTTTTTGTAGAGCGTATCCGCGGCGGCGATATCGCCCGACTTCCAGAGGCAATACGCGAGTTCAAGGCTGTAACCGCGCTCGTTATCCGACGTCATGAGGCCGTGGTACTCCCTCACGGCACTCAGCCAAGCGGACTTCGCGGCGCCGGCATCGCCGAGCTTTTCGTTCGCATCGGCCGTCATCTGCCAAAGATCGGCGACATTGTAATCCATGCCTTCGAGTTTTTTCGGGTGCGTAATCAGGTCGTTCGCGACCTTGATCGCGTCCTTCAGAAGAGCGGTTTGTTTCTCCTTATTTCCGGCATCGCCGATCTTCTCCGCGAGAGTCGTCCGACGGTCGACGGACTCCGGCGAGCTCGGATACTCGGCGATCGATTTTTCAAGCGCGGCCACGAGTTCGGTCGTCGGCGCCTTCGGATCGACGTCGGCCTTTTCATCGAGGATCGCGATTTCGGAGATCGCAATTTTTTCGCCGTATTTCTTATCCTTCGTCGCGGTGAGATACTTCTTCGCCATCGGGAAATTTCCGCGTTCGAATTCCATCTCGCCGACTTTCGCCGCGGCCTTAAGGTCGCCCTTATCGGCTTTCGCAACGAGTGAGGAATAAGTCTTCCCGCGATTCTTAAGCGCGAGGTTTGCCTGCTTCAGGAAATTCGCGAGTGGGCGATAACCCACGATCCGGCCGACCTCTTCACCTTCCGGCGTCGCGAAAACGATCGTCGGGTAACCCGTGATCTTAAATTTTCCTTTGAGCTCCCAAGAAGCGTCCGCATCGGCATCGAGCTTCAGTTTCACGAACTTCTCGGTCTTCTTGGCGAAGTTCGCCGCAGAGAAAACGTGCTCGTCGAGTTGGTTACACGGCGGGCACCAGATCCCGAAGAAATCGATCATGAGGAGCTTCCCCTCCTCTTTTGCGGTTTTGAACGCGGCCTTCTGGTCGTTCAGGATGAACCCGTAGGGTTTCACTTCCGCTGCGGCGAAAGCTGAGGAGGTCAGAACTAAGAACGAGCCCAAAATGCGAAAAAAGATCTGCATAGAGCGAGGCTAGCACCAGATCCGGATATAAAAAAAGGGCCCGAGGAAGATCCTCGAGCCCTTTTAAAGTCTAAATCTTATCACCCTTCGGGTGATGGTTTACCAACGATAGTGAGCGAACGCCTTGTTGGCTTCCGCCATCTTATGCGTGTCTTCACGTTTCTTGAGAGCGCCGCCACGGTTGTTCGCAGCATCGACGATTTCGCCCGCGAGGCGTTCCATCATCGAGTGCTCCGGACGTTTCCGAGCCGCTTCGATCAACCAACGCGAAGCCAGCGATTGGCGGCGAGCTGGCTTCACTTCGACCGGTACTTGGTACGTAGCGCCGCCGACTCGGCGGGACTTCACTTCGAGAAGAGGCTTACAGTTTTCGAGAGCTTTCTTGAAAACCTTAACGCCTTCGTCTCCGCCCTTTTCTTGAGCGATGTCGATTGCGCCGTACATGATCTTCTCAGCCACCGAACGCTTGCCTTGGATCAGGAGCGTGTTGATGAATTTCGCGACGACGACGTCGTGAAACTTAGGATCAGGTAGGATTTCCCGTTTACGGATAAAACTTTTACGTCCCATGTTTATTCCTTACTTGGCGGCCGCAGCGGCGCCAGAGCTTTTCTTCGTGCCGTACTTGGACCGGCTTTGTTTACGATTCGCCACACCTTGCGTGTCGAGCGTGCCGCGTACC
>JBBQMV010000014.1:0-18298 GCA_038329315.1 Bdellovibrionia bacterium
TTCCGGCGAAGTCGCCGTTTGGTTTGCGAATGGTTTATCTCATGCACGGTCTTCACCACGAAGATCCGGCCGATCCGACTCGGCTCGTGATGCCGCCGCTTCCGGCGATCATTTACTCGGCGATTCTTTTCCCGGTATTCCATCACTTCATCGGAGCGCAGTACGCGGAAGCGTTTATTGCGTTCTTTCTGCTCGGGTATCTTGGGTACGATTACACTCACTATTACGTTCATCACTTCACCGTGCGTACACCGATCGGGAAGTTTCTGAAAAAGCATCATCTGATGCATCACTTCGCGAACTACGAATCGAAGTTTGGCGTTTCGAATCCGCTTTGGGATTACGTTTTCGGAACCGTCGAAGGGAAAAGCGAGTCGAAGGACTCGGCCTCCCGTATTAAGACGGCATGACGGCACGTCAGGCCCGGATCCTCATCACGCTTTTTTTCGGATTTGCCTTCCTCTACATCGCTTGGGGCTTTTTCATCCCGCTCATGCTCGGGGCGGCGATCGCACTTCTCCTTCACCCGATCTTTGATTATTTAGTGAATCGGAAGAACTGGCGAGCGGACCTCGCGGCCGCTGTGCTCACGTTTGGCGTGACGGTTCTCCTGATTTTACCGACGACATTACTCTCCATTCGGGGAGTGCGGTTTGCGGCGGCGCGGTTTTCGGCCTGGAAAGATTCTCCATTCACGAATGCGCCGGGCGGGGATTCGTCTCTGCTCGATTCGGTCAGCCAAATTCCGTTCATCTCGCGGGCGATCACGTGGACGGCGGATATGCTCCGTATGGACCAAGCCGATATCATCGAGTCGGTCGGGAATATGTTGAAGAACTTCGGTATGAAGGCAGCCGATTTCGTCACGACGATCCTTTCATCGCTTCCAAGCTTAGGGGTCGGTGTTCTCCTTCTAATTATTGGCATCTATTTCTTTTTGGCGGACGGCGCGAGGGTCGCCCGATTTTTTCGCGCGAACTCGTTCTTTCCGGGCGAGCAGACCGAAGAGATCTTCGACCGTTTTGGCGGCCTTTGCCGCGCGGTACTGCTCGCGAGTCTCGTCTCTGGGCTCGTGCAGTCGCTGATTTACCTTCTGGCCGGCGTGATCGGCGGAGTGAGCGACCTCGTGGTCATCAGTTTCTCGGTTTTTCTAGCAAGCTTCATCCCGGTTGTCGGTGCGTCACCGATTACATTCGGTTTGGCTTCGTACTACATCATCAGCGGAAACCGGTTCGGAGGTTTTGCGCTCTTGGTCGGTGCGCTCATCGCAGCGGTTGCGGATAACTTTGTGCGGCCGATCGTTTTGAAGGGGGGGGCGAATCTCCATCCTTTGATCGCAATTGTGGCCCTTCTCGGCGGGCTTCAAATTTTCGGTTTCGCTGGGGTTTTTATCGGCCCGATCATGGCCGGTATGTTCTTCGTTTTCCTAGACGCCCAAGTCAAAACACGCCACCTCGGCTGACTTTGCGCCGCGCGCCCCATTTCGGAGTCTGAAAACTGGATTCGACGGGCCGCGCCTGTCCGAAGCCTTGGAGTTCCGCTTGGGCAGTTGTGCGTTTCCGTTAACCGAACTGATTCCTTTTCTCGCGCGATTCTTGCGAGGAGGGGAGAATGCAAATTTCCCGTTTTAGAATGCTCAACGAGTCGTCAGTTCTGCTTTACGGTGAAAATTTTACGATCACTCTACGTGTCCGTAGCCGGTTTCCGAAAATACATCGGCGACAGGTAATACTCGCGCTACTTAAGCTCGCGCGCCCTCATTTCGCTCGATTGGATGCCGCCATGCTTTGCCACGATGACTCGGGCATTTTGGATTTCGTGAAAGAAATGAAGCGCCCCGTGAGTCTGCATCAAGCTTTAGGATTTCATACTCCAGCAGGGCAAGAGGGGTTCGACATCCGACTTCGGCGTCTGGCCTTCGGGCACTCCCAAACTCGTTTTGCAAATGTAGCGGAAGTGAATCGCGGCCAATTAAGCCGCGTAGAACATGGGCGAATCACGATGAGTCCGTACTTTCGCGCGCGGGTTGAACTTGCGTTCAAAAAGCTGGAGGGAAACGGTAACCGAAACGCACAACTGCCCAAGCGTCTGCGGGGTGGGGGGAAGGGCGTCGACGAGTTGCGTCTTTCGACGTGAGCGATGATGGGAACATGGCTCGGAGTGGCTAAGTGGTTGACGGCAGTGGTTTGTTTTTGTTTAGATGCGTCTATGGCTAAAGAGTCCCCTAAGGCGGCGAAATCGTCCGCGAAGATTACGACGAGTTCGACCGCTGAGTATTTCTCTAAGAATCTCCAGCAGGTAGGGTTCTCCTCTCAAGTAAAAGCCGTGCTCACGACTTTGAAAGAAGCCGTCGATAACGCGCTCGATGCCTGTGAAGAAAACGACATTCTCCCGCAGATTGAAATCTGGGTTGAGAAACTCGGCTCCGGCACCCTGAAGGGCTCCGATAAAGTTCGCGTTAAAGTTCTCGATAACGGACCCGGGATTGAGGCCGAGGACGTACCCAAGGTTTTCGGCGAGTACCTTGCCAGCTCGAAGTTCGGTCGCGGACGCTGCTCACGCGGACAGCAGGGGATCGGGATCTCGGCCGCTACGACGTGGGCCCAGCTTACGAACGCTTCCGGCGCTCGCGTGATTTCTAAGACGAAAAATATGCGGAAGGCGCTTTCGACGATCGTCGAAGTCGACATCAAAAATAACCGCGGCGTCCTCAAAGAAAAAGAAATGATCGATTGGAATCGTCCGCACGGCACTTCCGTCGAATTCACCATCGACGGACGGATTCAGCTAAACGGCGAAGCCGGACTTCTGAACTATCTGAACGGTACGATCCTCGTGAACCCGCACCTCACGCTCCACTACAACCTTCAAACAGGTTCCGGTGATGAAGGCAAAAAAGGGCTCGAGCGTACGACGATTGAACGCGTTTCGACCGTGCTCCCGGAAATTCCGGATGCCGTCGAGCCACACTTGCACACGATGAAGCTCGGCGAGTTCATCGGGCACTCCCACCTCTTCGGGAAAACGAAAGTCGGCGCGTACCTGAAAAAGGGTTACTCGCGTGTGAACGAAGGCACGATCAAAGAGCTGATCGCCGCCGGCGTAAAAAAAGCAATCTTCGAAAAAAATGTCGATCAGCTCGACGAAACAGAAATGAAGGATCTCTACACGAAGATCCAAAACATCCCACTCATGGCGCCGTCGACAAAGTCGGTTCTCATGATCGGCGAAGAAGCCCTCGCGAAGTCGATTCACCGCCTCGGTGAAGTCGACTTTTTCTCGGTCGTCTCTCGGAAGCCTACGATTTGCGACTTCAAGCCAGTCGAAGTCGAAATCGCGATCGCACGATTAAAGCAACGTGGAGGGGACTCTGATGATCCCGTTCAGGTGCTGCGTTTCGCGAACCGCGTTCCGCTCCAGTTCGATAAGGCGGCTTGCGCGATCGTTCAAGCCATCCAAACCGTGAACTGGCGCGCTTATGGCCTCGGGCAGCCGAAGGAATCGGTGCCACTCGGGCCGTACATCATCGCCGTCTCGATCGTTTCACCGTTCATTAAGTTCAAGAACGCCTCTAAAGAGACGGTCGATGCTTCTGAAGAACTCGTCGAAGAAATTCGCCGCTCGCTCATTCAGGCCGGCCAACGCCTTTCGAAGTATATTAAGAAAGAATTTCGCGCGAACGACCTTGAAGAGAAGCTTCGGTATATCGAACAGTTCGGCCCGATCCTCGTCGATGGACTCGTTCGTCTGACGAAATCGAATGATGCCCGCCGGAAAAAAGCATCCGAAGGTTTAATGAAAATCCTCGGCCGCGATGTCGACGCAGCGGGCTTGGCCCTCGAAGAGGCGGAGAAGAAACTTGGCGGAGGTTCGTCCGGTGCGGCGGCTGCGGCAGATAGTGCAGACGCGATCGACGTCGAATCCGTAGCGGAAGAAGCGGGTCTCGACCTCGCCCATGCTCCGAAGACGACTCAACCGAAAAAGGGTTCAAAAGAAAAGGCCCCGGCTTCGGTCGCAAAGAAACCAAAAATCGTTCTGCCAAAAAAATCGGCGCAGGCCTAAGGACTAAAGCATGGCGAAATCATCCGTAGGCACGAATCGTAAAGGCGGCGTCGATCAAGCCGATATTCCGACTTTCTCGCGAGAAATCTGTGAACGACTCCTTTCGGATCTCGAGCGCGCGAAGCGGCCGGTCCTTTACGCGACGAAATGTTCCCTCGATAATGCTTTTTATAATCATAAGGTCGGATTTTTGACCGCGGGCGATAAGAAAGTCGCGACGGAGCTGAACGTCAGCTCCGTGAAGAAAATGTCTCGCGCGATTTTTCTTCTCGAGATCATGCTCCTTAATCTCGAGACCGGTGGCGTGAACACGAAACGGGAACTTTACTACCGCAGCAAAGGCGAAGTGAAGAATAAGCCGAACCTTCGCGTACTCGATTTCGCCGATCAGGACGAGTCCGATTCCGTCATCGACTTTATCTGCGAAATGCTCGAATGCTACCGCGAAGATTTTAACGTCTACGCCAACGATCGTGGCGGCCAAACCTATTCCCAAAATCTTATCGTCCACGAAACGATGCCGGACGGGGAGAAGGCGACCGTCGATCTCTCGAAACTCGGAACGAGTCCGTTCCAACCGAAGAACCGGCCCCAAAACCTTAAGCTCACGACGAAGAAGAAGCTCGATTTCGCACTCGTCGTCGAATCCGAAGGTACGGCGAACACGCTCGTCGCGAACGGGTTTTGTAAGCGCAACAACGCGCTCGTCATTGGCGCTGCCGGGGTTCCGTCGAACGCCGTCCGCGGATGGTGCAAACTGATTCAGGACGAACTCAGCATTCCACTCTACTTCTTCGGAGATCTCGACGCGTACACTATGCAAAATATTTTTCGGACGCTGAAAGCCGGCTCGGCCGCCTCGCTCATCCGGAACCAAGATTACTCGGCGCCCGACGTGAAGTTTCTGGGCGTGCTTCCAGAAGACATTAAAAAATACGACCTCCCAGATTACGGCGTCAAAGAAAACGATGCCCAAGAGGTTCGCGCGCTGAAAAAGGCGCAGGACGCCCTTAAAAATGACCCCTTCTTCCACGACAAGAAGAACAAGGGGCTAACCGAAATTCTGCACTGGCTGATCAAGAATAAACGCCGTTGCGAGCAGCAGGCCTTTTTCTCGGTCAATCCACGCGATCCGTTGATGCCAGAAAAAATCATTCTCGAAAAGATTAAGCGCGGAAATTTCGTCTAAGGTCGTCGGCATGACTAAGCTCGGCCTCCTCTTTCTGCCCAGTGGTCCAGGCCTGAGCCCCGGTCCGGCCCGTATTTTTCTGAACGATACTTTTAATCGGTTCGGTGAATCGATCTTTTGGTCGGAGTCTTCTGCCATCCCGGGTAGTCTTTCGGCGATGAAACCGCGTGAAGTTTGGGACGCGCTTTTCGAATCGATCCGCAAAGCCGTCGAAAAACTTCCACCGGAGTTCGTGATCGTGACCGAGTCGTTCGGTTCCTTACTCGCGGAGGAGTTTATCCGTCGGCATGGGAAGAAGTTTCCCGCCGGACGGCGCTTACTCGGAATCCTCCACACTCCGCCCGTTATGAATCTAGGCGAAGCCTACCGTACGATTTTACTGCGGGGAGGAAAGGCTCCGGCCGCCTTAACGGGGGGCGAAATTGATTTTCGTGATCCCGCCTTTATCTTAAATTTGGATCTCGCACTTGCGAATCCGGCTGTCTTACCGGCGTATTTTCGAAAGAGCGAAGAGTTCGCAAAATGGGCGGCTGGTTTTTCGAAGCCCGAAGATGCACCTCGACCAGACCTCCGAAATGCGATTTTATTCGGCATGGCCGAAAGCGGCGCCCGAACCGAGATTGTTTTCGATTCCAACGTTCCGACTTGGGTGTGCGTGGGTGCCCACGACCCCTATCGTCCGATGGACTTCCGGCGAGACGACGACGGCGCGAAATGGTTTAACTTTGAGGAATCGAGTCACTACCCGTTTGTCGACGAGTTTCCCCGCTGGGTCTCGGAAGTCTTCGAACCTTTCGTTCGCGCGGTTAAACGCCGTCCCGATTGATCCGTTCCTGAATTTTTCGACGGAGCTTTCCGTACGCGATTTTCTCGCGTACCCGCTCAGTGAAGCCCTTCGTGCGACCTTCCTTCAGGTCCCAGAGATCGTACGACCACCCGCGGAGGAGTTCACCCGATTCGACGAAGCGGATGACCGCGGCGACAATAATCGAAGAAAGTAGGTCGCTCGTCGCGCCGAGCTGGCTCGCATATTCCATCCGGTTCTCAAGTAAGTCGTCCACGAACTGAAGCGCGTGATCCGGCACCGAATCGAGCGGATAAATCGTAAAGAGTGAAGCGATCGGATGGGGCTTCGAGAGTGCATTAGCGGCCTTTCCCCGAAGTGGCATTAGATCTCCGCCCCGGTAATCGAAAGACATTCCCCATTGCCGGTATCCGAGGTCGAGTGCGGAAAACACCGGGAGCCTGCGACGGGCGCATTCCTCGTGAAGCTTGATCTTCATTTCCATACCAGTGCGGGTGGTGACATCCACCGCATCCATGACCAAATGCGCGCCATCGAGCGACCGGTTCAAGTTCTCCGGCGTTAGTCCGGTCGGAAAGACTTCGATCTTCGCGTAGGGTTGGATGGATCGAACCTCCTCAGCGTGGAAAACCGCTTTATTTTTTCCGATCGATTCGAGACGCGCGTGCTGGCGATTCAAATTTGTTAATTCGTAGTCGCCGTTGTCGGCGAGACGAAAATTTCGCACACCGACTCGCGCCAAGGACTCGACACAAGCGCCGCCCGTGCTTCCAGTGCCGGCGATCAGGATGTCGAGCTTCGAAAGGCGCGCTTGGGTTTCGGCTTCAATGAAGTGAAAGTTTCGTGACGTCAATTCTCGGTAGAAGTCGTCGCGATTGAGTGGGTGAACATGGAGGGGCGGTTGTTTCGAAGCATGACTCATAACGGGTGGACCTTTCCTCAGACGGGAGATGTTTCTCGTAATTGATCTTTCGGAAAATCCGCGAACGGCGTGAGTGAAATGTTCAAAATCTGATTCCGTTGCGAATCCGAAGGAGGGTCAGATTTATCATTCCGGTATTAATTCAGTGGGTTGAGCGGATCACGCACCGAGCATTATTCGCATCTGCACTATTTCGAACTCAAGTCGCCGAGGCTTTGCTCCGAACTAAGTGCGGTTCGAAGGAGTTCTATGCGACTGCAAGTCATCCGCAAATTAGTGAATCATCTCGGCGATACCCAGAAAACTCTGGAGTTCATGAAGGTCGTCGAGTTGCGACAGCGCATGTACCGAGAACTCAAGTCGAGCGTGCTCATTCTTGATTCGATCGATCTAATCGCCGATCACTTGCTGCTCTACAGTGAAACCGATGGCCGTTTAATGTGTTACCTGCGCGCAGTCACTGCGCGAACCTGCGCGGAGTACGGGCTCGAACTTCCAATTTCGAGTTTGATGAAGGAAAATCCTAGCTATCGCGACGGGTATCGCCGTTTCTGTGCGGAATCACTCGAACCGATGCAGATTTTTTACCTTTGCCTAGATCCGGCGTACCGCCCCGAACTCAAGGGATTGAAGGCGGTAGAACTTCTGACTTGGCTTGCGCTGAAGGTATCCGGAATTAGTCCGGACCGCGCCGCGTTCGCGTGCACGATTAATAATCGTTATCGCCAAGATCCCGTGATGCACCTTCTCGGAAATTGGGTCGGACCGCTCCCGGATATGGACCATCCCGTCATTCCCGATAAACATCGCTTCGTCCTCGTGCCGAAGATTCGGGCGGAGTACTGGGAAGAAGAACGCAAAAAATTCGCAGGTCTCTATACCAGTCTAAGCGACGGAGGAGTCGATCTATTGGCAGAGCCAGCCGAAATCGGTTCCGACGAACGGGCAGCGTGACGACTATCCCACGAAAAAACGACCTGTTCGATGGGCGTGTGTGCCGTGGGGGCGTGGATTTGGCGAGCTTGGGCGACCGGGAGGTTAATCCACCGGGTCAGCCCGGAGGCGACTCCCCAACGGTAGATCGAGAGGTAACGATCTCCCGTAACTGCCACGCCGTTTTCTTCGATGCGGCCTTCCTTAGGCGTGATCGATAGTGTGATGGAGTTCGGGCGGGCCTGCACGATGCGGTAATTATAGTTCATCTCGAACTGAACGATGGCTTCCGTGAAGAACCATTCGTAGATTTCTTTTGGCGACCGTATCTTTTCTAATTGAGCACGCACACCTTGGTTTTCGGGGATTTCGAATGCGCTGAGCCCCATTTTGAAAAAGGCTTCGTCGGGTAGTCCGCGAGCCGCCATAGCTCGCAAGACCAAGAAAAGGAGACGAAGCTTCACTGGTTGGTTCGGATTCGCGATGACGTTCTGGGGGATTTTCAAAAAGCGCAGAATATTTCGCGCGGGAAGGGTGCCGTAATTTTTTTCGAGCCAGCGTAGGGGCGGTAATGAAGTTCTGAGACGCGAGCCTTCCGCAGCCTTGAAAATGGAAGCAAGCTCCGGAGCCCGTACCCAGTTCTCGTCAAGCTTCCCGTCCACGAGATCGTCGAAGGTCAGCTCGAAGTGATCGGCAATTTTTTCGAGTAGACCTATGCCAGGCCCCTCGATCGATTCACACTGATCGATAGCATCGGAACGGCGGATCTCGAGGTTATCGAAAAGCTGTTCGAGTGATTGGCGACGGAGATTAGCGAGGCGCTCGAATCGATCGAGCCACCGGTTCGAAGTGTTCAGGCGCGGGATCTCCGAAAACCAATGCCTGAAATGCTGGTGGCGACGTTTTGGCCCGGAGCCGAGCGAAGCCCGCGTACGACCGCGTTGGCGTAAGAGCGAACGCCCCAAGCCGAATCTTCGGGCACGCCGCTTTGGAGGTTCCATTTTTCGGGGTTCGTCCATTCTTCGGCCGAAGAGGAGGAAGTCGTCGGAAGGGTCGCTTGGATTTCGCTCGCACACTTCTGGACGTCACTCAGAAATTCCTTCGAGTCGGTCGCGCCGTGTTCGCGGTAGACTTCGATGAGGTCGTGAAAAGTGTGTGAAGAAACCAGAAGCTCTGGTTCCGCGAACGCGGCCGCCTTCAGGCCGAGCTTTTGGATTTCTTTTAGCAGTTTCGCTACTCCGTGCCGTTGCTCGAAAGCGCGGACTAGCGGATAGAGGTACTTCAGCTTCGTCGCAGCTCCCCGGGCGTAGCGCGGCGGAAGAAGCGACGAATTCGAAAAACGCTCGGCGATTACTCGGTAAGGGATGAGTCCGTCGACGATGGCGTCGATCGAAACTCCGAATACTTCACGCATCCGCACGAGGTGGAAAGCGGTCGGCTCGAGTTCGCCGTTTTCGAGTTTCGAAATGGTTCCCTGCGAACATTCGAGCCGTTTCGAAAGTTCGGTTTGGTTCAATCCCGAGAAAAAGCGAATCGCGTGGATTCGGTCGGAAATGGAAAGGGGTGGGATGAGTGACGCTAAGGTTTCGGCGGGGGATGTCATAGCACTATGTTAGGGAATCCGAAGCCTTGCCGCAAGCCCTAAGTATTCGATTCGGCATTGCTCGATCTCCAATAAAAGTTTCTCCTCGCTTTTACGCGCATGCTCAAACCGCACTTGGTCTTCATCGAGGTGGGCGTAGTGCAGGTTTTTAAACACCTTTCCGGCATTTTTTCCGAGCACATCGTAAAGGCGATTTACTTTCGTGGTCGTTAAAAGAAGCTGCTCAGTTAAAAGTTTATTCATTCGATCGTGAGCGCGGAGGAGCTGGGCTTGGGCGATTCGTCCGCGAAATTTATCGATAAATAAGAATGACTCGAATGGCTTTTCGAGAAGGTCCGTCACGCCACTTTTAAAAGCGTCTTCGGTCCATTTCTTGTCGGGGTGCGTAACCATGAGAATGAATGGCACGGCCACGTCGATCTTGCGGATCCACTTTAAAGCATCGAGGCCGTTCGCATCGCGGAGTTTTGCATCGCAAAGAATGAGGTCCGGAGTGACCTCTGTCTCTTTCGCTAAAAATGCTTTTTCGAAATCTTTCAAACCGGAAAACGATTTTACCTGGAACTGATGCTCGAGCAGCTCGACGAGAAGTTCGCCGACGCCCGCATCGGCTTCAATGATGCAAACCTCGCCCGCGGATACGGGAGGCGGTGTGCTGGTTTTCTCGTGTTCAAGCATAGGAACTTAGATCCATTGGATTCGAGATCGAATATAAGAAGGGTCGCACGCAAAATCTGAGGACGTCCGACTTCAGCGATAAACCTTTCGGTATGGAACGATGGAAGCTTTACGTCCCGAGAATGGAATCCCTAAACGCGTTCTCGAAGCCGATCCAAACAGCACGCTGCGACGTATTAAGGCCCTCGGCCGTCAATTGTTGGTCGAGGAGGACGAGTCGGCGGTCGAAATGACCGGCAAGGATCGGAGGGAGGGCGGTGTGGGCATCGGCGGGCGCTTTTCCGGCGTAGCTCGGGCGCAGGCCCATCGCGCGAAACAGAAAAGCAGTCTGCATCTCGGCGATTGCGTCGAGATCACGGCCATCGAAGAAG
Source organism: Bdellovibrionia bacterium (assembly GCA_038329315.1). GTDB lineage: Bacteria > Bdellovibrionota > UBA1018 > UBA1018 > UBA1018 > JACMQW01. Next base: position 10,564 of record JBBQMV010000014.1, read on the forward strand.
TACCCGATGAGCAGGTCGTCCGCCATTCGGCGATAAAATCCACGGACGATCGTGCGAATCCGTTCTTCACCTAAGGCGCTACCCAAGGCGATGAGTTCTGGTTTCACGACGGGGAGATGTTTGAAGCTCAAAAAACTTGAGGTCGAGTTCGAACTATTCGAAGTCGCGATCCATGACGGTCTTACGTCCGTCTTGCTTCGCGCGCTCGACCGCTTGGTCGCACATGCCCCGGAGTTTATTCGAAAGAACGTCGATCACGGCGGCCGAAGTATTCATCCCGGATTTCTCACGGATGTAGTTCTTCAGTTTCGATGCAACGACCAAGGTTTCGGACTTTTCAGCTTCTTCTGACATTTTCGTTCTCCGTTTTAAGTGAAAATTTTAGGGGATCTTTAGAGATTTTAAAAACTGGGCGGATCGAAATTACTCGACCTTGAGCAGTTCGACGTCGAAAATCAGCGTCGCGTTCGGAGGAATAACTGCTCCTGCGCCGCGCTCGCCGTAGCCGAGGTTCGGCGGTATCGTCAGCTTTCGCTTGCCGCCGACTTTCATGCCCGCAACGCCCTTATCCCAGCCCTGGATGACTTCGCCAGCGCCGAGGTTAAAAGAGAAGGGTTGCTTGCGGTCGACCGACGAGTCGAATTTTTTTCCGTCGGTCAGGGTGCCCGTATAGTGAACGGTCACGCGCTTGCCGGGGACGGCTTCCGTGCCCGAACCGACCTTAACGTCATCGATCTTGAGTTCCGCGGCAGGCGCGGAATTCGTCGCAGCGGCGGGCGCCGAGGACGTCGGAGCGGCGGCTTCTTCTTTTTTCGTGCAGCCAACGAGCCCGATCAGCCCGAGGGCGAGGGTCGTCGTGAGTGCGTACGTCGTGATGCTGATTTTTTTCATCGTGGATCGTTCCTTTGCGGGTCGTGACTTCGAGGTGTGCCAAAAGGATGGCATTCGACTGGGATCTAATCCAGTGGAATTTCAGTGAAGTCGGTGGAAAAATCGACAGATATGAACGGTTTTGAAGCGGCGCTCTATGGTCTGGTCCAGGGCATTACCGAGTACCTTCCGGTCTCGAGTTCTGCCCATTTGGTCCTTCTCCCAAAGTTACTCGGACAAGAAGATCCGGGCCTCGTTTTCGATGTTTTTCTGCATGCGGGCACTTTGCTGGCGACGCTACTTTTCTTTTGGAAAGACTGGGCCGCGCTGCTCCGCCCGGGCCATTTGAAGAAGAACCTGACTGAAACTCGGGGCGTTACTTTACTCGTCCTGATTATCGCGACGCTGCCCGGCGCCGTTTCCGGATACTTGCTCCAGCACTGGGCCGATAGCGCGTTTCGCGGCGAAGGGGTGATCGTATTCACTCAGTTGGTGGGCGGGATTCTCCTCTACGTCGCCGATCGTTACGCGAAAACTTCGCGCCCGCTCGAGTCGATGGGTTTCGGCGAGTCGATCACGATCGGTTTTTTCCAGTGCCTCGCGCTCGTGCCGGGGATGTCGCGCTCGGGTTCGACGATGACCGGCGCGCGGATGCTCGGTTTCGATCGCGCCGCCTCCGCGCGGTTTTCGTTTCTCCTCTCGGCACCCATCACGGGCGGCGCGATTCTCTACGAAATGGTTAAGCACGGACCTGAACTCTTCGGCGGCACCATGGTTCCGACTTCGAGTCTCGTCATCGCGTTCGTCGTGACGTTCGTTTCGGGAATCGCGGCGATCGGATTCTTGCTCAAAGTGCTCCGAAAAGTCAGCTTTTTAGGCTTCGCCCTCTACCGGATCGCCCTATCGATCGCGGTCTATCTGATCTTTCGCCCGTTTTAATTCAGTGACGACTTCGTCGAGATCATCCGTAATTTTAAAAAGGGGAAGCGACTCGGGACCGATCGCTCCGGCTTTTAGCACCTCGTCGCGCAACCAATCGGAAAGGCCTTGCCAGTAAGCGGTACCGACGAGGAACACCGGACGGCGCGGGATCTTTTTCGTTTGCATGAGGGTCAGCACTTCGAAGAGTTCGTCGAGCGTGCCGAATCCGCCGGGCAAATAAACGAAAGCGACGGAGTAGCTAATCAGCATATACTTGCGCGAAAAGAAAAAGCGCATCGTGACGAGCCGGTCTACATAGGGGTTCGGGGCTTGCTCATGGGTGAGACGGATGTTGCAAGCCAGCGATCGCGCGCCCGCCTCGCGCGCTCCCTGGTTAGCGGCTTGCATAAAACTCGGTCCACCGCCGGTGAGAATCGCGAATCCTTCCCGTCCGAGACGAGTGGCGAGTTCGCGAGTGGCGGCGTATCCGGCATTGCTCGCAGGAATCCGCGCGGACCCGAAAATGCTGACCATCGGGTAAACCCGACTGAAGAAATGGAACCCATGGGCGAACTCCTTCGCGATCCGAAAAAGAAGGAGGAGGTCTTGGAAAAGCTTCTTCGGGGTCGGGATATCGTCCGGACGAGCTTTAAAGGGGGAATAAGGCGAAGGGGGGGTGCGAAAAACCATAAGGATCTTCGGATCTTAGGCGCGGAGGCGGGGTTGGTCAAGATCCGACGCACCGCGTGGTTATTTTCGTGGTTTTGGCGGCTCGGAATGGTAAACCTCGGGCCGCGAATGAAGATCCTCCTGCTCACCCCACCGATGACCCAGCTGAATACACCGTATCCCGCAACGGCCTATTTGAAGGGATTTCTGCGCACGAAAGGCATCGAAGCGGCGCAAGCAGATCCGGCACTCGAACTTTTTCTGCGCCTCTTCTCATCGAAGGGCCTCGAACGGATTCGCGCGGCTCTCGAGTCGTCCGCCGGGCGGTACACCGAAAGTGGCGCGCAGTTTCTCGCGGAGTACGATCTTTACGCGCGCACGATCGACGCGGCGATTCGCTTTCTCCAAGGCAAGGACCCCTCGATGGCGATTCGGATCTCTTCGCGTCGGTTCCTCCCGGAAGGGACGCATTTTCGCGCGCTCTCCCAATTCGGCCAAGGCGAGTCGGATGATCAGTCCGAAAGCGATCAGCTGACTTGGGCGTTCGGCGCACTTGGGGTGCAGGACCAAGCGAAGTATCTCGCTTCGCTTTACCTCGACGATCTCGCGGCAGTCGTTCGCGAGGGGGTCGATCCGAAATTCTTACTCTCGCGCTACGGTGAAAAGCTCGCGGCCAGTCAGTCGACATTCGATGCGCTCGCGGAAGAGCTCGCTTCCCCGGGTACGCTCGTCGACGAAATTCTTCGCGAAGTGACTGCGGATCTTTATCGCTTACATTCGCCGGATCTCGTCGCGTTTACGGCGCCCTTCCCGGGCAATATTTACGGCGCGTTTCGGATGGCGGGCGAGATGCGCACCCTGGCCTTGGCGGTCGGCAAGCCGATCCGCCTTCTCCTCGGCGGTGGCTATCCTAATACGGAGCTCCGCGAGCTCGCGGAAACCCGAGTCTTCGATTTTTTCGATGCGGTTTCTCTCGATGATGGTGAGCGTCCGATTCTTTGCCTCCTGGACTATTTTGCGGGCACTCGGAAAGCCGAAAATTTGCTTCGCACTTTCCTGCGCGTCGGCGAGGGTGCCTCCGCGCGGGTGGTTTTTTTCTCGGATCCGCGCGAACACGACATTCCGCAGCGGGATGCGGGCACCCCGTCTTACGACGGGCTGCCTTTAGATCGCTACCTCTCGATTTTCGAGCTTCCGAATCCGATGCACCGGATCTGGAGTGACGGTCGCTGGAATAAGCTGACGCTCGCCCACGGGTGCTACTGGAAGAAGTGTAATTTTTGCGACGTTTCCTTAGATTACATCGCGCGCTACGACGCGAATCCGGCCGACCTCATCGTCGACCGCATGCTCGCGATCATCGCCGAGACGGGCCAGACGGGATTCCACTTTGTCGACGAAGCCGCGCCACCGGCCGTGCTCCGCGCGATGGCGGAGCGCCTGATCGAACGAAACGTACAGATCACGTGGTGGGGAAATATCCGGTTTGAGAAGACCTTTACTCCGGAACTGTGCGAGCTTCTCGCAGCATCCGGATGCGTGGCGATTTCGGGGGGGCTCGAAGTCGCTTCCGATCGGTTACTCAAGAAAATGAATAAGGGCGTGACCGTCGAGCAAGTCGCGCGTGTCACGAAGGCGTTCACGAACGCTGGCGTTCTCGTCCACGCGTATTTGATGTACGGCTTCCCGACCCAGACCGTGGCGGAAACCCTCGATGCGCTCGAGCGCGTTCGTCAGCTTTTCGAGGCGGGATGTATTCAGTCGGCGTACTGGCACCGTTTCTCGGCGACGGCCCATTCGCCGATCGGTCGTGATCCCGAAAAGTTCGGTATCGTTCTGAAAGAAAAACGGCTTCCCCGGGGTGCCCGCCGTTTCGCGCGGAACGATCTTCCGTTTGAAGATCCGACGGGCGTCGACCATGAATTCCTCGGCGAGGGGCTTCGCCGTTCGCTTTATAACTATATGCACGGACTCGGTTTCGATCTCGATGTCCGTGAATGGTTCGGGACGGGCGCACGTCGGAAGCGCTCCGACATGGCGCCTTCGGAAGTGCCGGGCGATCTCGTGGTTCGGGCGCTTACTTCGCTTGGGCGCGAATCGACTTCGGATCGCTCGCTCGGATCGTCCGAATCGGTTTGAACGGGTGTTTAAGGTTTAGACAGTGATTCCGCCCGAAATGCGCTCATCTCGCGTCCTAGAGCGATAGAGGCGGTTTCCCTCCGGTACGGAATTCGCTTTAGAGTGGGGATGAAGCTTTCGAAGTTATTCGTCTCGCCCCTCGGTCTCTCCGTGCTTCTGTTCTCGGGGAGCGCGCCTGCGGGGGCGAGTCACTGGACAGCTTGTCCGAAGGGCGCGAACCTGATCGGTGACTTCGCGGACCAGCATGAACTCGCGATGCGGTTTAAAAAAACGTTTCCGCTCCACGCGGGCGAATCCACAACTCGAGTGAAGCACTCCGGGAAGTGGCGCAAGTACTGGGGCACGGCGCTCTTCGCGACGTTTAGTCATGAAGTGAACGCTTCGCTTCCGGAAGGATCGATTCTTCGAATTCGATCGGCCGCGAACGATGGCGGGCATATGCCGGTGAAGCACCCGCATTCGTTTGAGGATCTCTATTCGTCGAGTGCCGTCATTTTCGACGTTCCGGGACGCGAACACGGAATCTACTTTCTCACGCTAAACGGACAGCCCTATTCAGATATTCACGTGCGACGGATGGAGCGCCTTCTTCCGGTGACACTACTCTGCGCTCCGCTCGGGACGCTCGAAAACCCGTAAGGCGTTTACTTCCGAGCCTCGAGCTCCGCCCAGCGGGCGTAGAGGCGATCGACTTCGCCTTGGAGCTCCGCCATATCGCTCAGGACCTTCGCGAGCTTCACGGCGTTCCGGGCATTCTCGGGTGCTTCCGACTCGCCGGAGAGCTTCGCGATCTGGGACTCTTTCCCGAGGATCGTGCTCTCCATGCCTTCGAACTCGCGCTGCTCTTTATAGCTGAGTTTCTTTTTCGGACCGGAGGGCTCCACTGGCGCCGCGGCGGCGGGCTTCGCGATGCCACCTTCGTTCGCCGGAGCGGCCGCGAGTGCACCGCCAGACGCGCGCTTATTTCGAAGCGCCGCGGACCATTGTTCCATATCCGCGTAGCGAATCATGTCGGGGAAGCCGATCATCTCGTCGCAGACTTCGTTCATGAATGCGCGATCGTGGGAGACGAGAATGACGGCGCCCGGGAAGTCGTCGAGGCATTCCTCGAGAATTCCGAGCGTGGCGATATCGAGATCGTTCGTCGGTTCGTCGAGGACGAGGAGATTCGCCGGTTCGAGCATGAGAAGGGCAAGGAGGAGCCGGCTTTGTTCGCCGCCGGAGAGTCGTTTCACGACTTGTTCGGACTGACGTGCATCGAAATTAAAGCGGTCGAGGTAGGACCGCACGTGCATCATCCGGCCCTGAAATTCGACCGTTTCACCGATCGGACAGACCGTCCGTAAAATAGATTTTTCCGGATCGAGGGCGTCTCGGTTCTGCTCGAAGTAGGCCACTTCGAGTTTTTCCGCGCGGACCACTTCACCCGTGTCGGGCTGCTCTTCGCCGGTCAGAATCTTGATGAGCGTGGTTTTTCCGGTTCCGTTATTTCCGATCAGTCCTAGCCGCGCCTTCCGGGTGAGGAGTAGGTCGATGTTCTTAAAGAGAACGCGGTTGCCGTAGGCCTTCGAAATCTTCTCGGCCTTAATCAGGCGCTTCGGTCCGCCTTCGATGGCTTGGAACTGGAGTTGGACTTTATTCTCGCGTTGGCGTTCGCGGAGTCCGCCGACTTCGTCGCCGAGCGCGAATGCGCGGTCGATCCGTGCTTTTTGCTTCGTCGTCCGTGCTTTTGCACCTCGGCGAAGCCATTCGATTTCGCGTTTTAAAGTATTTTCAAGCGAAGCGGTCCGCGACGCGAGCGTCGCCAGGTAATTTTCTTTCGTCGACAAAAACTCGTCGTAGCCACCGTTCACGGAAAGGATTCCGTCCGGATTCCGCTTATCCACTTCGATCACGCGGTTCCCGACGCCGCGAAGAAACGCGCGATCGTGAGAAATGGTCATGACGGCGAAGGGCGCCGAGCGAACATAATCTTCGAGCCAAAGGATCGACTCGAGGTCGAGATGGTTCGTCGGCTCGTCGAGAAGGAGGAGTTCGGGGCCGCGCGCGAGTTCGCGGGCGAGCGACACCTTCCGCTGAAGACCACCGGAGAGTTCCGACACGAGCGCGTCTTCGCGGGAATTCGTTTTCGTCTTCAGGCCGAGCCGCGACATGGCTTCTTCGGCGGCGCCGATCGCTTCCCAGTCTCCGGACTCGGTATCGACGACTTCCATAACGACATCGCGAACGGTCGCACCCGGACGAAAGGTCGGCATCTGAGGCATGTAGCCGACCTTCAGCCCACGAGTGCGGGTAACTGCGCCGGAGTCGGGCTTCAGTTCGCCCGCGAGCATTTTTAGAAGAGTCGACTTACCGGCCCCGTTCGGTCCGATGAGCGCAATTTTTTCGCCTTCGAACACGGTGAAGTTTAAACCTTCAAACAGTGGGCGTGAGGCAAAGGAGTGACGAAGATCTTGGGCTGAAATTAAGACGCGGATGGCGGATTACTTCTTTAGTTTGGATTTTTTCACGAGAGGAGCATTTTCCTTCTCCATGTGGTTCCGCTTGAATGCCACATTATCGTACCGAATGCCCGCGAGAATCTGCTCGATGGCGTGAAGTTCGTCCTCGAGCTCCCACTTCGCAAGCATCATGATCGAGACTTCCTCGTGGTTGTCCGGAGCTTTCATGCTCTCATGAACCTTCAGCTTGTGCCGAATGCCCAGACTTCGCTGGATCAGCTCGAGTTTACGCTCTTTTTCCATATCTATAGATTCTAATCAAGGTTTCGCAGTTTGGGAACGCAGAACGTACTGCAGGATCCCGCCATGTTTAAAGTATTCGATTTCGTTCGGAGTATCGATCCGGACCTTCGCATCGAATCGCTTCACCTTGCCGTCCTTGCCGGTCGCTTGCACGACGAGGGTCTGGCCGGTGGTTAAACCACCGAGGCCGGTGATTTCGAACGTCTCTTCACCCGACAGACCGAGCGATTTCGCCGAGTCTCCGTTCATGAATTGGAGCGGAAGGATTCCCATCCCGACGAGGTTCGAACGGTGAATCCGCTCGAAGCTCTCGGCGATGACCGCGCGAATGCCGAGGAGTTTCGGTCCCTTCGCCGCCCAGTCCCGGGAGGAGCCCGTGCCGTACTCTTTAC
>JBBQMV010000015.1:0-18224 GCA_038329315.1 Bdellovibrionia bacterium
CGCCCTTAAATCCTCTCTTTCCGAGGCGTTCGGAAAGAAGACCGCTAGAGTTATAGGCGGAAACCCACCCGTCGAAATCATCGACGTTACAAACGGGCTTCAAACCTCCGCAAAGCCGTCCACACTTCGCACCGTTAACGCTTGCCTTCGAACAAAGCTGGATTTCGTAAACGACCGGTCCATTACAGCTGTTTGCTCCTAAATGCATCTTACACCGGAAAGCCTCGGCGCGAGCACCTTCGGCGCCGGCGAATAAAATACTCATCGTCGTGGCGAAGAGTGCGATCTGGGTTTTTTTAATTAAGTCGATCTTCATTTTAATTCCCCTGGACCAAAACTTATTTAGCGAACCGGCCGACCATTCGAACCATTGCCCGAATTCGATCCGCGCTGGGTGTTCGAGCACGCCGAAACGACATTTGGAAATGCTGCCGCCGCCCGCTGCTGAATCCACGCAGAGTACCGCGCACTATAGCAGTCTCGCATCGCCCCCGGATTTCCACGATTCGGGTAAAAACACTGCTGGACGAAAAGATCGTGCAAGACTTCGGTGTACATCTTCGATTTCGGAGAACCGGCATCCATCGTGAAAGCGATAAACTTTTTAGTCGATTCGTCCGCAAGGCGACACTGGGCGAGCTGCACGTAAGCCGAGAGCATCGTCTTCAGTGTGCCGGCGAAGTACTGCTTCGCACTACATTCATTCGCCGTCGGGTCGCTCGCCGGATTGCAGGCGTTGATCTTCTCGATTAAGCTCACTGCTGATTGCGCCTTAATCATGTCCCCGAGAGCGGTCGCCTTCGCATAACAAGGGGGGCTCGTCGCTTCGATGGTGAATGCATTCGCGTTCACTTCGTTTTGGATTGTCATTCCTTGGTTACTAATCGCCATGACGAGACCCGCGGCTACGTTTGAACTTTCGCGTGAACCCAAATCGGACTTCCCGAGCGCGAAAAGTGGAGTGTCGTTCGACGCCGCTCCGACTTTCGATATCGCCGGGCACTTCGAAGAAATCTTCGTGTTTTCGGGCATCTTATAGGCGTTCACGGTTTCGTCGATACATCCGTTCTCGGGTATTTTTAACGGTGAGCAGATCGGCGCCTGATTTAAATTGTCGAACGTCGTGCAGTCATCCTGATTCACCAGGTTCTTCGCGAGCCGGACCTTGCCCGTGTAAGCGTCGTCGAGCATCTGACGAACAAGCGCCTTGAGTCCACCACCGGGATTGTCGGCGGTTGGTTGGCCATTGATCAAAGCGTCCTTAAGCTCCGTGCACTTCATCCAGGGCGGTGAGTCGCACGGAATTTTCACGACCACCGGCGGGTCGAGCGCATAGGCATTAACGACGAGAAAAATTCCCGCGCAGAAAAAAGCCGTCAATACACGACAAGACATACCCCAGATTCGCATCAGTAACCCCCGATGACCCATTTTCCATTTTACAGGGTCTTCGTTCTTTATGACAATATCGTATGGCGATTTATTCGTGTGCGTCGAAAAAGACACAGTATTCCTGCTTATTTATAGCGGTTTTGGCGTTTCTTTTTTTAACTCCGTCTATTTACGCCGGCACGATCGGCACGCCGGAGGCGGAAACGGAGCGACTCCAGCAGGAGCTCGACGCCGCTCGAAATGCCTTCGATGCCGCCGTCCTTCGGCCCGGAGTGAAACTCTCAGATCCGAGCGTGAAGGCGAAAGCGGCAACTCTGGATGAAAAGACGCGAGCTCTTCAGAGAAATTTTCAGGACGTCCAAGTTCTACCGAAAGCGGCTCCGACCGCTCCACCTCCTCTGCGAGCTTCCGAGCGAGACGACGACGACGGAAAGGGCGACACCACTCCTCCCGCCTCTCAGGGCCCGTACGACGGCGGCAATCAAAGTCCGCCGCCTCCGCCACGAGTCGAAGCGCCGCCCGAACCCGAAACGGTTCTTTCGGGTGAAAAAGTCCAGGCAGAAATCCAATACTCGAAAAAGTCTAAACCCGGGAAAATGGAAAAACCGATTCCGCATCTGGGCCCGAAGGTCGATAGTGCAGTAGAACCGGTGCCAGAAGATAATACGAAGCCCGACGCCGCTGGCCTCTCTGAAATTCAGTATCCGAAGAAGAAGCCGAAGAAAAAACCTTAGAGCTTTTCGAGAATCGCGCCGAAGAATCCGTCGTACGACGGAGTTTGGTCCGGCCCGAGTCGAATTTCTTCGCGGACTTTCGCAAGCGTCGCGACTCCCCGAAGCTGGTCGCGACCTTCTTGCGGAAAGAGCGAACAAACCGAGTAGAAAACCAAACCACCCGACGGGACGAGTGCGAGGGCTTCGCGAAGGAGCTTCGCTTGGATTTCGATTAGCGCACCGATGTCGGACTCGTTCCTAAGCCACCGCACATCGGGATGACGCCTAAGAATTCCGGACCCACTGCACGGGGCATCGACCCAAACCGCCGAATAAGGCCCTGCATTCGGAATTTCGTTTTCCGAGATAATCCGGACCCCCGGCGCTGCGCGGGCCACCGACTCTTCGAGGAGCTTACGGCGCGAATCGCTCGAGTCCGCAGCGACGACCTCGACGCCGAGCCAACTCATCGCGACGCTCTTACCGCCCGGAGCCGCGCACCGGTCGAGAACCTTAAGCGGTTTTCCTGATTCGCGGAGAACGGCGACGAAACGATCGACGAGATGCTGGCTCGCCAGATCCTGGATGATCCACTTCCCCTCTTTGAATCCCGGCATCTTCACGATTTCGCCAGCCTCCGCGTCTGCGCGAGTATGCGCCGCAAACGGGAACGGCCCGTGCTCGAGGAAGCTCGGCATATCGGCCTTCGACTTTAAACGGTACCAGGTATCAGGACGCTCGAGCGATGCCGCGGCGATCGCGCATGCCTCTTTGTAGCCGTACGCTTTTTCGAGATTCTTCCACCACCAGTCGGGAACACTCGCCCAAGCCGCTTTTTCAGTAACCGGCGCCCCGGCCGGTGGCGGCGGTGGCTCACGCCATTCATCGCGCGCGTCGGAAATTTTCCGAAGAAGCGCGTTCACGAACTTCGCCGGTGGCTCGCCTTCTTCGGAGCGAACGAAATCGACGGTTTCCGAAACGACGGTCGCCGGAAAAACTCGGTCTTGATGCAAGAGCTGGTAGACGGCGATCTCGAGAATTTTGCGAATTTTACCCGCCGGTTTTTTCTTAAGCGAATAAGCATCGATCGCCATGTCGAGGCGACGAAGATTCCGCGTCACTCCACTCGCCACTTCGGTCAGCCAATTCCGATCGGCGCCGCTGAGTCCCGAGTGCCGCGCGCACTGATCGTCGATCGCGTCGTCGAGCGGCTTCTTATTGGCCAAAACGTCGGTCAAAATCATGAGCGCTAACTTGCGAGGAACCGAGCGATGAGCGGGCTTAGCAGTGGCCATAGGGGCTAGGTCCTATCAGAGCGCGCCTTTCCAGATCCAGTAGATTCCGGGATCGAGGAGGGTTCGAACTTTATCCAGGCCGACACTCATCCCTAAGACCTTCTGAAGCGCGGAGGCGAGGCGATTCGAGCTCCGAGACTCGGCTTCATCGTTATCCCCATCGTCGCGCATCAGGTCTTGAACGAGTTCGAGGACGTTCTTTTTATCCTTTTTTTCCGTGATCACCCGCGGTTTTCCTTCGATCCCACCGAGTTTACCCGCGGCCACGATGGCGTCGTCAATTCCGCCGAGTTCGTCCACGAGCCCGACCTTCTTCGCTTGAGCGCCCGAAAAGATCCGCCCGTCGGCAAGCGGGGTCACTTCGTCGAAAGTCATCTTCCGACCGGTGGCTACCGCCGTTTTAAACTGGATTAAAACATCGTCGACCATTCCCTGAAGGAGCGCCTTTTCTTCCGGCTGCATCTCACGGTACTCGGCTCCGGAATCCTTAAACCTTCCGGTCTTGATCGAGAACCGTTTGATCTTCGCCCAGTCGTAAAGTTTTTCGAGATTCGCGAATTCCATGATGACCCCGATCGATCCGGTAATCGTACCGGGGTTCGAAAAAATCCGATCGGCAGCGACCGCGATGTAAAAACCGCCACTCGCGGCGACACTCGACATGGACGCGACTTTCGGACGCGGAAATTTCCGAATGGCTTCATAAATTTCCTGGGAAGGCGCCACCGCCCCCCCGGGCGAATTAATTCGAACGACGAGTGCCTTCACATTTTGGTTCTCTTCGAACGCCTTCAACGCCTTGAGTGCCTTCTTCGAATCCATGATCACCCCATTAATCTCAAGCAGCGCGACCCCTTCCTTCTTGAAGATCGTTTTGGCGGCGGATTTACTGTTTCCCTCGAACCCTTTCGAAAAAAAGAGGTAAGACGAAGTCACGAAGAGAAAAAAGAGTGCTCCGGAAATCAGGAAAAGAAACAGAAGGGGTCGCCACGTACCGCGCGCCTCACGGACCGGAGTGCTCACGGCCGGTGGGGTCGCTATGGAAGGATTCGATCCATCGATTGGGGCATCGCTCATGGGGTCTTTTCCTTTTTTTTCTTTTTCTTTTTCACAGCGGGTTTTTCTGGCGTATCGGTCGGCGGCGTAACACTCGGGATCGGGGTAGGTATTGGAGATGACACTGAGACGGCCGAAGCTTCGGGTTCGGTCGACCCGTTCCAAATCGGAATCTGGAAGCCGACCATCAAGAGGAGCTCCTGGGTTTTGTCTTCTTCGGTTGCGCTCTTATTGAGATCGGTGAAACCGAAGAGATAGGAGGCGTCCACGACCACCTTCGCTTGATGATAGACCGGGATCGCAATTCGAAGATTCGCCAGAAGGCCGAGATCGAAATTTTTACGGTTCGGATCGTCCGCGTTGATCGTCGCTTCGCCCGGACTCTTGTGGTAGTGGATGTTCGTTCTTGTACGCTGGTTCAGGAGGGCGACGTACGGACCGAAGCCGATCCCGAGGAACTTCGCGCGCATAAATCGAAACGTCAGCGGTATGAGCCAACCCGAATAATTCGTTTCGGTCGCCGCCGTCTCGTCATCCAAAATCATATCGCGGGAGTGCCGAATGAGGCCCGTCCCGAGAACGTAGTCACTACCGAGTGGAACATCGAGCAGCGCACCGAAATCGAACGCCGCTTTCGTCGTAACTGTGCCACCATTCGGCGGGTCGGGATTGAAGGAAGGGTGGTTGTAATTTAAGCCGGTCGCGATCGCGAGATCCCACGCCGAAGCCGAGACCGTAGAGAGAAGAGCGAAGAGAAGGACGAGCAGGCGGCAGACGCGCATAGGGTTCCTCCATTGTCGAAGGACCGCCCTCCCCTCTCAATAGGCAGGGCTTGCCGAGCCGACACGCGTTACCGGAGTACAAAAAAACGCCCGGGGAACTCCCCAGGCGTTCCTTAAACTTTTATGTCGGAATTAGAACCCGATCGAAATCCCGCCTAGCGCGTCGATTTCGTTATTTTTCCAGGTCGCGCCGCTGTTCGAACTCATGTTCGCAAGCCCCATCTTATAGGCGCCATCGATCACGAAATGCAGCATCGGTGCGATCGGCAACAACAGTCGAGCGCTGAGCTTCAGTCCGAAATCGGTGCTCTTGAGTCCGGCAGCACTCCAGCTGTTTCCCGTCGTCTTCACTCCGAGTGCTTCAGCGTCGTAAGTGCTATTGTAGGATTGATAATAAACACCGCCGCCGAAATCGAGGATGGGCAGCGCCGTGAAACGAAGAAGAAGTGGAACTTCATACGCCCGAGTCGTCACCACTGCGCCAACGCCAGCCGTCGTCTGGGTGAATTTTTTCCCGACGGACAAAATGCCCGTTTCAATCGCGAATGCCGGCATCATCCCAAAGTCTACGGTCGCGCCGTAAGTGATCCCGGTTCCACTTTTGTAGGTCGAACCCGCGATACCCGAGACGGACGGCCCGCCAGAAGTAATCCCGCCGAGTACATTGATCGAGGCGGCTTCCGCACCAACCGAGAACACCATTCCGCAAACCATAAGAGCGAGTAACTTTTTCATTAGAAGTCTCCTTGAGAATTACAGATCAATGCGTCCCGCATGCCAGGGAAGACCGCCCCAATACGCGATAGCACTTCGTGAATACCAACTCCGAGTACGTCTATTTTCCCGCCTAAAGGCTGGGAATTACAACCCAGAAAGATGTGCGGCGCGTTGTTTTCTGCTCGCCGCCGCTTAAATCGACGGATAGCAAAATCGACTAGCGTCAAAAAGAAAACGGCTCGGGGGGAATCCCCCCGAGCCGTTCGATTTAGCCTAGGGCTAGAATCACTTCTTTTCTTTATCGAGAGCGGCCTTCAGCTTATCGCCGAGGAGATCGCCCATCGAGGTCTTCTTCGAGGAGTCGCCAGCGTACGTGGTGTACGCGGAGCGCTCTTCCGAACGACCGAGTTGCTTAATCGAGAGGCCGATGCGGCGCTCTTTAGGCTCGATCGAGAGAATCTCAGCGCGGACTTTATCGCCCACTTTGAGAATATCCGACGGCTTTTCGATCCGGTGATCGGCAATTTCGGAAACATAGATCAGGCCTTCGACGCCTTCTTCAAGTTCCACGAATGCACCGAAGTCGGTGAGTTTCGTCACAGCGCCTTCGATCGATTGACCGATCTTGTAGCGGGCCTTGAGCGAATCCCAAGGATCGCGCTCGAGTTGCTTCACGCCGAGAGAGAACTTCTCCGCGGCCTTATCGATACCGAGAACGACAGCCTTAACCTTGTCGCCCTTCTTGTACTTCTCGGATGGGTGGTTGAATTTCTTCGTCCAAGCCAAGTCCGAAACGTGAATCAGTCCGTCGATACCCATGCCGATATCCACGAACACGCCGAAGTCGGTGACCGACTTGACTTCCGCTTCTTCAACAATGGCGCCGATTGGGAACTTGATCTCAAGCTGATCCCAAGGATTGTCTTGGAGTTGCTTGAGGCCGAGCGAAATGCGCTTGGCCTTCGTGTCGACTTCGAGAACCTTGCATTCGACTTCGTCGCCGACGTTCAGGACCTTGGAAGGATGCTTCACGCGTTCCGTCCAGGACATTTCGGAGACGTGAATGAGGCCTTCGACTCCGCCTTCGAGTTCTACGAACGCGCCGTAGTCCTTCAGCGAAACGACTTTGCCCTTCACCTTCATAGCGGCTGGGTATTTGAATTCGGCTTCGTCCCAAGGGTTCGCCGAGATTTGCTTCAGGCCTAACGAAACCCGTTCCTTCTCGCGATCGTACTTGAGAATCTTCACTTTCACTTCGTCGCCGACCGCGAACATTTCACTTGGGTGCTTGATGCGGCCCCAGCTCATGTCCGTGATGTGAAGAAGTCCGTCCATACCGCCGAGATCGATGAACGCGCCGTATTCCGTGATGTTCTTCACAGTACCGGCGACGACCATTCCTTCTTGGAGGTTGGCGAGCGTTTCAGCACGTTGCAGTTCGCGCTCTTGAGCAACGACCGCACGGCGGGAGAGAACGATGTTCCCACGCTTCTTATTGAACTTGATGATCTTGAACTTGAGCTTCTTGCCGACGAACTTGTCCAGATTCTTCACTGGCTTCGTGTCGAGCTGGGAGCCCGGAAGGAATGCCTTCACGCCGATGTCGACGGAGAGACCGCCCTTGACCTTGGCGATGACGGTACCTTCGACGAGTTGGTCCGCTTCACAAGCGGCGGAAATTTCGTCCCATGCGCGAATGATTTCGGCCTTGTCCTTCGAGAGGAGCATGAAGCCGTTTTCCATCTCCATGCGCTCGATGTAGACCGGGACGATGTCCGCGACGTTCACTTGCGCAACGCCAGCGGCGTCTTTGAATTCTTGCGTCGGCACGAGGCCTTCGCTCTTGTAACCGATATCTACGGTTACGTATTCCGAACTGATCGAGATGACGGTGCCGTCGACGACTTCACCCTCTTTGATCTCGCCCGTTTGTTCGGTCGCCTTGAACATCTCTTCGAAGTTCTCGGCCGTGTTTAATTTTTTCGTAGAAACTTCTTCGTCGCCAAGGAACGTCGAGAAGTCATCCATCCAAGATTGGTTCTTAGGGGGATTCTTTTTTTGAGTGCTCGCACTCGCGGTTTGCTTAGAGGTCATGGAGTTAAACTCCCTTACTGACTCCGATCGGCCCTGCGGTCTCGCCCCGCAAAGCGGAGAACGATGAGACTTGCTCGGGAGAATCGATTGGAGTCCTACGGGTATAGGGAGATTTCCGCAGGTTGTCGAGAAGGTTTCGTAGTGTGGAAGCGTCAACTCCGCCCCCTACTCGTTTATAGCCCTGAACTAGGCGGATTTTACCGAAACGCGACGCGGCATTATAAAACCATAGAAAAAAGACCGGGCGGCTTTTTGACAGAATCTTAAAACAAACTTATCGTTTTTTCCTGGCGCTGTAGCCTACGCACCACTGATGGGGCGTCGTTAATTGGGGGAAAATATGAATAAAGTACTTCTCGGCATCCTTGCCGCAATGGCTGTCGTCCCAGCTACTGTGGCATTGGCATGTTCGTCTGATGGCAAGAGCGGCATCTTTCCAGAGAATAATCTCTATATTCCAGTGAGCCACGGATTGGCCTTCGCTGATACTGAGATTGAATTCAATAATGCGGTGACTAAAATGCAAAAGCATTACGCACCGTTTTTCACTGCCCAAGGCCGCACCTACAAAATCATTGCCGACTGGAATGATGGAACCGTGAACGCCTATGCCAACCAAAGCGGCAAGGTTTCCGAAGTCCACATGTTCGGCGGTCTCGCTCGCCACCCGAAAGTTACGGCCGACGGCTTCATGCTCGTGATCTGTCACGAGACGGGCCACCATCTCGGCGGCGCTCCACGCAAGGGAACCAGCTGGGCTTCGAACGAAGGCCAAGCGGATTACTTCGCTACGCTCAAGTGCGCTCGCGAAATCTGGGGCGATGAAGACAACGAGAAGGTTGTTGCCGGCATGACGATTCCACAAACCGTCACGACGATGTGCCAAAAGGCCTACAACACCTCCACGGACATCGCGATCTGTAAGCGCGCTGCCATGGGCGGTAAGTCGCTGGCCGATACTCTCGGCGCTCTCGGCCATACCGGCGATACCGACTTCGACAAGAAGGATCCTTCGGTTGTGACTGAAATGGACGACGAACACCCGGCCGCGCAGTGCCGCTTGGACACCTATTTCGAAGGCGCCCTTTGCAATAAGTCGAAAGACGTTGCGAACGACGCGAAGGATCCGACCATCGGATCGTGCGCCGAAGAAAAAGGGGAGTCCCTCGGTACTCGTCCTCTTTGCTGGTACCTGCCAATGAGCAAGACCCCTACGCCTCCGACTACCCCTCCGACCCGCACGGGTTCGAGCTGGCCGTCGAGCCACATGCCCCGTCGCTAAGCGCGGGTACTGTCGCTTCACTTCGTTCATCCTATAAAAAAGCCCGGTCGCGCTTCGCGACCGGGCTTTTTCCTTTTAAGTGAAGTCAGCTATCCTACACGCGCCGCGTTTTGACAGATGATCTGTTCAAGGATACCGAGGTAGGATCCTAGGGGGGATATTCATGAAGAAATACATCGTCTCCGCAGTTGCTGTACTCGCACTCGTTCCTGTTTCGCTGGCTCTGGCTTGCACCGAAGATGGCCAACACGGCATCGCTCCAGACAACACCATGTACATTCCGGACAGCTCGTTCGGCGCGTTCCCAGTTACCGAAGCTCAATTCAACACTTCGATTGCTCGCGCGACGAAAATCTATGAACCGATTTTTGCGGCCCAAGGCCGTTCGTACAAAGTCATCGCGGCTTGGTCCGATGGCACTGTAAACGCTTTCGCCGACCGCTCCGGTACGGTCTCCCAAGTTCACATGTTCGGCGGACTCGCACGTCACCCGAAGATGTCGCCCGACGGATTCGAACTCGTGATCTGTCACGAAACCGGCCACCACCTCGGCGGCGCTCCTAAGATCAAGAGCATCTTCGGAAAGATTTCGTGGGCTTCGAACGAAGGTGAAGCCGACTATTATGCCACCCTCAAGTGCGCACGCCTGATGTGGGCGAATGATGACAACGAAGCGATCGTTGCTAAGCTGACGATTCCTCAGTCGATCACTGAACGCTGCCAAAAGAGCTTCGATAAGACCGCTGAAATCAATATCTGTAAGCGCGCTGCGATTGCCGGCAAAGACCTCGGCGATACCCTCGCCGCTCTCGGCAAGACCGCTGAAACCGATTTCGACAAGCCAGACACCAGCATCGTGACGAAGATGGTGGACGCTCACCCAGCCGCTCAGTGCCGCTTGGACACCTACCTTGCCGGTTCGTTTTGCGCGAAGGCCGTCACCGACGTCCTTTCCGATACGGACGCGACCTCGGGCACCTGCTCGGAAGAAAAGGGCGAGTCCTTCGGTATCCGCCCAACCTGCTGGTATAAAGTGCAAGACCGCAATGCTCCTCCAAAGCCGGGTTCGTCCTGGCCATCGGGGAAATTTTCCCGCCGGTAAACAACGCATCCCAATCTTGTTTTAAATGAAGCCCCGGTTGCGGATGCACCCGGGGCTTTTTTTATCCAAAATGGGGGGTTGCCTTATTCTGCGCGGCGCGTTAAACGGGGCCCCTATGAAGCATTCGTCGGTTGCCCGCATTGCTGTGGTTCTTGGTTTAATCCCGCTCTGCGCGAACGCGTATTCGACGACGGTGGCGAGCGCCACCACGCTACCGATGGCCGAAAATGGGGATTTCACGCTTCAATCGGAAACCACCAGTAGCGTCGCGAAACCTTCGCTCGACCCCCGTTTTTATATTCATGGCGGTTTCGGCGGCATGGAATCGACGGGCGGAACCTACCGCGAAGTAGCGGTCGGACTGAGTCTCAATCTCTCGGCCGGGATTTACCTAACCCACCGCTGGATGCTCGGGGCCTACTACCGCGACGCTTACGCCACGAATGCCGACATGGGCCTTTTAGGTGGGAGCTCCTACGCGAGTGACTTCTACGGCGTCGAAAACGAGGTCGCACTTTACCAAGGCGACAAGAATGAGTTCCGTCTCGGAGCGAAAGTCGGACGGGTAAAAGTTTCGGGCGTTTCCACGGCGCTTTGGCTGCCCTACGCCACGACGAAGATGACGACTTGGACGATGGGCCCGACCTTTTCTTATTACCATTTCTTTAAGCCGAAGTTCGGAATCGGCGTCGACGCTTCCTACCTCGAAGTACTTGGTAAAGACGCGACGATCACGAGCCCGAACGGCACCCACACCGCTAAGGCTTCTTCGTTCGGCGTCGCCGATATCGGATTTACGCTCCAATTCCGCTTTCACTGAGCGCGCGCGCTTAATCCCTGGGCATATAGAGCGAGCGTTTTCGTAAGCCGAAGTCTGCGATCGTATTTCGATTTCACGTGCGCACGTGCTTTGGTCCCCATCGCCCGGCGCTTTTTCTCGTCTTCGATGAGGATGCGAAGTTTATGCTGGAGATCGAATGCGTCGTCCGGCCGGGTGAGGAGTCCGAAATCTTCGTTTCCGACGATTTCGCGGGCACTTCCGCCACTCGAAATGATGATTGGGCACTCCATCGCCATCGCTTCGATCGCGACCAGCCCGAAGGCTTCTTGTTTCGACGGCATCACGAAGAGGTCGAACGCCTGCATAACCTCGGGGATATTCTCGAGGTAGCCCGTGAAGAGGACCGAATTTTCGAGATGGAACTGACTCACCATCGCCTTCAGTTCTTCGAGGTGCCCGTCCTCGCTTCCTAAGGTCTCTTCCCCGACGACGACGAACTTCAGCTTCAAGCCGACGTCCCCGATTCGCTTCAGAAGCCCCGCAGCGGCCTTGATGAAGGTTCCCTGCCCTTTCGCGGGATCGATCCGTCCGACGAGCCCAATGACGATCGTATCGGCCTCTGCACCCCAGTCTGCACGCTGCCGACGTGCATCGACCTTCTGGGGGTCGAAACGTTCGAAATCGAGCCCGAGGTTGATGATTTCGACCCGCTCCGAATCGATCGGATGGGTGGCGAGGACGTTCTCACGAAGCGCCTCACTCATCACGACGAGCGAGTCGACCCGCTTGTAGATCAGTGAGTGGATCCAGTTCTTCTTATTGTGCCCGCTCATGATGTGGCGGGAGGCGAAAAGCGGGACGTGCTTGCGCTTCCAAACCCACGGCGAAATCGAACCGAGCAGCGTGGTCTGGTGAGTGTGGACGAGATTTACATCGCCCGAGTCGATCCATCCCTCGAGGTCGCGGCGAAACCGCGGATCGAGCGTATCCCGTGGGCGGTAGTCGAGCGGGAGGGTGATCACGCCCGGTTTTTCCGCGAGGGCGCGGTGAATCGGCGAATCCCGAAGGACCGCGACCCGAACCGGGAGTTCGTAACGGGCGAGCTCTTGGGCATCGTAGGCCACCGTTTGCTCGAGCCCACCCCAAGAGCGGGAAAGGCAAACGAGCAGCGGTTTGAGCCGTGGCCTCAGGAGCGAGACGTATTCATCGAGCGACTTTTCGAAGTCCACGTCGGATCTCCTCCCATACAGTTTCGGGTTTAATGCCCTTCAGGCATTGAATCTGCTTGTCCGGCGCCTGGGAACAAACATTTCTCTCACACGGCCAGCACTCGACCGAATTTAACGAAACTTGCACGAGACCAGGCCCCGTCGGCTTCGTCCGCCGCGGATCGGCCGCGCCACAAACGATTTGCGTAAAGGACCCACAAAACGAAGCCACGTGCGCAAGCCCAGATTCGTTCGTAACGGTGAACTCCGCGCCCGCGAAAAGGTCGGTGAGGCCCGGAATCGGGCCGCGCGCGGTGTAGTCGACGAGCCGAAGCTCTTCGAACTGGCAAAGGCGTGCGGCCAGCGGGGCCTCTTTCGGACCGCCGATGATAATGCCGGTGAGATTCGTCGCTTCGGAAATCTTTCTCGCGAGTCCGATAAAGTAATCAAGCGGCCAGCGCCTAGAGTCGGCGGTCGCACCGGGGGCGAGAATCCAGTAGAGCCCTTTTGGTTTCGCGATTCGCGGGCCGGGCCAGAAACGATCGGCGTCGAACCCGACGAATTCACCCGGTATCGTTTCGTCGAGCTCATTCTCTGGAAGCACTCCCCAAAACTCGCGCACGTCGCGTTTCGGCCGCGCGGCTTCGGGAAGCAGGTCGATATAGGCCTGCGCACGGTGATGAATTCCGAACCGCTCGTCGGGCATCGGAAGTTTTTCGTTCAGAAGGATGCCGCGCCCTTCGGAGCTAAACCCACGACGCTGCTTCGCGCCCGCGCGGTAGAGAAGCCACGCCGCGGAAAAGGAGTTCGGTAGCGAAATTCCCAGGTCCCATTCGGCGAGCGCGCCGACTCGTTTCGATTCCGAATTGAGGTGCTGGAATTTTTCGAAAAAGCTCGATCCCGGACGAGGCTTCTCGAGCGGAACGATTTCATCGACGAGCGTTCGAAACTGGATGTCCGCCACCCACGGTACGCAAACGGAAGTGATCTTTGCCTTCGGGTAAGCCCGACGAAGGTAATAGAAGAACGGGAAAGCGAGCACTTGGTCCCCGATCCAGTTCGGCGCGCGCACTAAGATCGAGCGTGGTTCACTCCCCATTCGGTCGCTCCCCGAGTTCGACATGGGTTAACCGCGCGGCGACCGCCCCGATCTTTACCTCAGCTTCAAGGCGAACGATGAAACGCCGATCATCGTCAGTCAGCCAAATGTACGTTTCGCCCTTTTCTTGCTTCAACGCCCCATTGTAGCGCGTCTGCGGGCGAACGACGATGCAGGTCTTCTTCCCCATCGGAGTGTCGCACGACTCGCGACGAAGGACGGTAACGACGCACTCCCATCCCTTCCCTTCGCTGATAACGGGATAGTCGTAAACCTGGCCCGTTTCGAGTGGTAACGTCCGGAGATAATAGAGAGCGGAGAAGCTGTCCTGTGAAAATGGCTGCTCCATATCGAACGTTTCTTTCGTCTCCGAGTTTCCTTTATCGACGTGATTTCGGCGATTCCAGTAAAAATCTTTTTTCTTCTCGGAATCGTAAAGCTCGAGCGCGTCGCGCGTCTGCTTCGTTTGGTCGAGCACCATGTGGTAACGGTGCGAGAAAAGCCCTTCGTAATCCCAGAAGCTATCGATCGAATCGTTTACCCGGTAAAAAAGATTCATCATCGCCGAGCTCAGCGCGTGCGCGTGAAAATTATAAACCGATCGACCACCGATTTTCTTCAAGGGTAGGACGTCGAGGGTGAACTCCCCCGCCTTGATTCCGATGTAGGTCGTCTCGAGAACCTGCTGTTCTCCTACCCAGATCGGCATATTCTTCGGACGACGGCTCGGGTAGACGAACGGCGCCGGTGCTTTCGTCGTCTTATTTTTTTTCGCGATGCGCTTCGCTTTGGCCGGCTCCGGCGTGCTCACGTCGACGACCTCGAACCTCGCCTGAAGGTCGGGCGGGAGCTCCTTCGGCAGGCTCGGAATGCCCTGAAGAGGCGGCGAGCTCGAGCACGCGGCGGCCGTCAGCAACATCGCTGCGAAGATGGAAAGACGAGAAAGTCCCGACATCCTTAAAGAATAGCGGAAAAACTGGGCGCTGCGGAGCGGAAAACACACTGCGCGTAGGCTCGTGTCGAGATGGGTCGGCCCGGGCACGGCGCGAGCCGTTCTAGGGCGGGCCTAATCCTTGAGTAACCCCGCCCAAATCGCCTCGCCCTCGACGATCTCAATCTCGGGTTCGACGACGTCGACCTGATCCGCGCCGATCCCGAGCGCGCGCCACTTCACCCAGTCCTTACCGGAGAGGAGAATCGACGTTCCGGTGGAGGTGGCTTCTTCGATGATCCGTTCGACTTCGGGGAGCGAAAACGCATAGTGATCGGGGAAAACGGTCATGTCGCTAATTCGATAACCCGCCGCTTGGAGCCCGATCCGAGCCCTTTCCGGGTCCCCGATCGCAGCGATGAATCGATACCGTTCTTCGGGACTACCTCGCTTAAACCGGAATCGTGCGTGAATCCGATTTGGATGCTCGGAGAGCTCCTTCGGAAAAGCTTCGCCTTTCGTGAGCACGACGATATCTTCGGCGGCGATCGACGAATAATCGTCCCGAAAGACGCGTTCGCCAAATTTCGCATCCGTCACCGCGACCACGTACCGATCACAACGGATTTTCCAATGTTGGTAGGCGTCATCAAGGATCGCGATATCGAATTGGCGTCCCGTTCGCTGCATCGCGCTCGACTGAAGAGCCTCGAACTGGACCGCGCGGTTCGCACCGACGCCGATCCAGACGCCCGGGACCTGATCCCGAATGAGTGCCGCTTCGTCGCCGCAGAGGCCCGGAGAAGGCGCGGGTTCGAATGGTGAGAGAATACCGCCCGTGTGTTCCCAAGCGCCACGATAACCGCGCAGAAGGACCGCTACCTGGAGTCCCTGCGCGACCGCGTCGCGGGCGAGGCGAATCGTCAGTGGAGTTTTCCCCGCTCCTCCAGCTTGAACATTCCCGATACCGATGGTCATCAGCGGAAGTTTAACGGCGTCGACCAAACCGTGATCGCGGGCGAACCGAGTCGCCCGATTCGCATTCGACCAAAGGAGAGAGGCGAGTCGCTTCGGCGTAAACGGGATCTTCATGGGACGCCCTTCCGAGTGGCTAGGCGGTCGCGCCGGCGGGCCGCCAAGTTGTCGAGGGGGAGGGCCGCCAAGTTATAGATTTCTTCCGCCACGCATTCCGATGGGCTCCGTTCGCCGAGAATCTTCCGAATTTCTCCGAACGCGTTCCGCATCTCACGCGAACGTCCAGGACCTTCGGCGCCGAAGAGGTGCCCGAGTTCGGCGGCCATCTTCGTCGGCGTGAAGTTCTCGAGGATGAGTTCCGGCACGACCCGGGTATCTCTGCCCTGCGCTCCGATGAGGTTCGTGAGCGAGATCGCCTTCCGGTAACGAATGAGGTGCTTAAAAATAAGTTCCGAAATCGGATGCGCCCGGTAAATAACGACGTGAGGAAGATCGAGAAGCGCCGCTTCGAGACTCGAGGTCCCGGATTTTACGAGACCCGCGTCGGCGGCTTTCATCGCGGTCCAGGCATCACCTCGGCTCACCTGGAGATCGAGATTTCTGGCTTCGGGTATTTCTGCGAGTTTCGCGCGGAAAAGCTCGAGATCGGCAGTCTCCGGAAGCGGAATGAGTATCTTCAATCGCCCGCCCGGGAGGGCGTCGCGAGTGATCCGCGCCGCTTCGATCATCGGTCCGAGGTGAAACCGGAATTCGGACGGACGACTGCCAACCATGAGCACGAGCACTGGATCAGAACCCGTAATCCCAAGCGCCTCCCTCGCCACTGCGTGGGTCAACGCGAGCGGAAGTTCGTCCATAAGCGGATTGCCGACGTACCGAAAAGAAACGTCCGAACCGGCGTAAACCCCCTCTTCGAAGGGAAGAATCGAAAGAACGCGGTCGTAAAATTCGGCGAGAAAACGAATCCGGTCCTTCCGCCAAACCCAAATTTTCGGAGGAATAAAACATACGACGGGAAACCCGAGCGGCTTAAGCCGCTTCGCTAATTTGAAGTGAAAATCGGGGTAATCGCAGAGAACCGCCGCGTCCGGACGTTCCATTGCCGCCAATTCGGCGAGGCGTGCCAGATCGCGCCGAATCTTCGGAAGCCGTCCGACGACTTCGACGAACCCCATGGCGAGCAGCTCTTCGGCGGGAAGAACTACGCGCAAGCCTGCGGCGCGGAGTTTCGGTCCACCGACTCCGAACGCGTCGAGAGTCACTCCCCGCTTGGCGCAAAGCACGGTCAGACGTTTCAACGCCTCGGCGGCGTGGGTGTCCGAAGAGGCCTCGGCGGCGGAGAAAAAAATCTTCATCTCACCTCCGACGTTCGTTTAGCGGGTAACGCCGCTTTCGCTCTTCCGGATGAACGCGACGAGCATCTGGACTTCCGGGTATTCACCGTATTGGGATTCGATTTCGAGCAAGCAGCGTTCTTTTTCGACATCGGAACGGATCCAAAGCTTGATGGCCTCGTTTATTTTCGAAATCGTGTCGGCCGTATAGCCTCGACGACGAAGGCCGACGATGTTCGCACCCTTGATCGCCATCGGACGGCTGCCGACCGCAATACAGAACGGAGGAACGTCGCGTTCGACCGCCGACTGCCCACCGATGTACGAGTGCGCTCCGATGCGCACGAACTGATTCACTCCCGATTGGCCACCGATGATCGCGTGGTCGTCGATGATCGCATGGCCCGCGACGCCGACGTAGTTCGCGAGAATTGCGTGACTGCCGACAATGACGTCGTGCCCGAGGTGGACGTAACCCATGAGGAGGTTTCCATCACCGACGCGCGTGAAGCCGCCGCCCTGAGCGGTTCCGAGGTGAATCGAAACGGACTCCCGGATCGAATTCCGATTACCGATCGTGAGTTCGATACGTTCGCCCTTATATTTCAGGTCTTGGGGAACGAGGCCGAGGGTCGCAAACGGAAAAATCGTATTTTCTTCGCCGATTGTGGTGAATCCGTCGACCACGACATGGGAAATGAGGCGCGTCCCGCGGCCGATCTTAACGTTCGGTCCGATCGTACACATCGGCCCAATGAAAACGCCGGGGGCAATTTCCGCCTTCGGATCGACGACTGCGGAAGGATGAATATTCGTACTCATTTCTTCGGTCCTTCCAGCGACATATGCGCAAGAATTTTCGCCTCGGCGACTTTCGAGCCATCGACTGTAACTGCGCAACGAAACCCCCAGATCGTGCCACGGCACTTCTCGAGAACGGCTTCGATTATCATCACGTCACCGGGGCCGACCGGCTTCCGAAACCGGACATCGTCAACTCCAAGAAGAATGACGGAAAATCCACGCGCCATCTGCTCGACATCGTCCGCGATGAAGGGGTAGGTTGCGAAGCTCGCGGTTTGGGCCATGGCTTCGATGGTTAGGACGCCCGGAAAAATCGCATAATCCGGAAAATGCCCCTGGAACATCGGCTCGTTAAAACTCACATTTTTCTGGGCCACGACCCGCGTACCGATCTTATCTTCGGTTCCTTTAGGCGCAGTCAGATCGCCCATCGGTTCGATCGAAAGTACGCGGTCGACGAGTAGAAAGGGAAAACGATGCGGCAGAAATTTACGAATGGCTTCGCCATTGATCGCGTACTTCCGTGCAGTACCTTCCTCAGTGCTTGCTTCGGCCACTATTCTTTCTCCTTCTTCCGGTCGCGCTCGGCCACCATGCGATTTAAAATCGCATGTGCTTTGAAATGATCGCGGTGGGTGCGTTGCGGATTGCCGACGGAC
>JBBQMV010000016.1:0-18060 GCA_038329315.1 Bdellovibrionia bacterium
TGAGGCAATCCTTACGGGCGAAAGCCTTCCCGTCGTAAAATCGCCGTATTCATCCGCAGCCAACGCGAATACGTCCACTCACGAGCAGACCGCGTTCATGGGTACTTCCATAACGATCGGGAACGCTCGCGCAGAGGTTACCTCCGTAGGGATGTCAACCGAGCTCGGAAAAATAGCGGATTTGCTCGCGCATACGCAGTCGCCACCCACGCCGCTCCAAACCCAACTCAAGGGGGTCGGAAAAATACTTCTCAAAATATGTGCGGGGATATTCGTTCTCATACTGATATTGGGTAGGATACATCACCGCCCCTGGCTCGATCTTTTGATCTTCGCGATTTCTCTATCGATCGCAATCGTGCCCGAAGGCATGCCCGCACTGGTTACCGTTGCCCTCGCACTTGGCGTAAGGCGGATGGCGGGACGGAATGTACTCGTTCGCACGCTCCCGAGCGTCGAAACTCTCGGGAGCGTATCGGTGATCTGTACCGATAAGACCGGGACACTCACTACCGGAAAGATGCACGTGACCGAAGTCTCAGGGGCCAGTCGCAATGAAGTGATTCGCGACGCGGCGTCCTGCTGCGATGCCGAGCTCGAGGTGAATGGTGAAGCTCCGAGCGGAGATCCTACTGAACTAGCGATCCTAATGGCCGCGCGAGAGATCGGGATTATGAAGGCCGAAATCGAAAACTCGAATTCTCGCATCGCGACTCACCCGTTCGACTCAACTCGAAAACGAATGTCCATCTTACGCAAAAATGGAAAACTTTACGTCAAAGGTGCGTACGAGAGTGTGATTCCTCTCTGTTTGGACCTTAAGGATCGCATCGTATCGATCAAAGCTAAAAACGATTTGATGACCTCACAGGGCATGCGCGTGCTTGCGGTCGCCACCGGTACGGGCACCGTAGAGGAAAATCTGAACTACGCTGGACTAATCGGGATTTCCGACCCTCCACGAAAAGAAGCCAAACAGGCGATGCTCGATGCCCGAACGGCTGGCATAGAAGTAGTGATGATCACCGGCGACCACCCGACTACCGCCACCGTGATCGCACGCGAAATTGGGCTTCTAAAACCTGGAGAAGATATTGCGGAACGTGTGCACGCGAGAGCAACCCCGAAAGAAAAGCTCGAGATCATTCGTGCCTGGAAAAAAAAGGGAGCGATCGTAGCAATGACGGGAGACGGCGTAAACGATGCGCCCGCACTGCAAGAGGCGCATATCGGCATTGCAATGGGCAAGGAGGGAACCGAAGTTACTCGACAAGCGGCCGACCTCATTCTCGCAGATGACAATTTTGCATCGCTCATTTCCGCAGTGAAGGAGGGGCGAAGTATCTATTTAAACATTCGGAAAGCGATGGTCTACCTTCTCGCGGGGAACTTCGGAGAACTTTTCACAGTACTTGGCACTTCGGTTGCGGGACTTCCGCTGTTATTTTTAGCTCCTCACCTCCTTTGGATTAATCTCGTCACGGATTCCCTTCCCGCGATTGCGCTGATTGGTGATCCTACTCCAAAAAATATCATGCTCGCTCCTCCGCGCCCGGCAGAAGAGCCGCTTCTCGGAAGGCGAGAATGGATTTGGATTGTCAGTGTGGGCGCTCTGGAAGGCTCCGTCGTACTCGCCCTATTTATAATGACGCTGAAACATGAGGGAATCCTGCAGGCACGGAATCTGTCATTTTCGACTCTTGTCTTAAGCCAGCTCTGGCGTTCGTTTAGCGCCCGGTCCCGAACTCGACTCTTTTTTGAAGTGGGTTTGAAGAGCAATCTCTGGCTTTTCGCAGTCGTACTCGGAACCGCCTCATTTCAGATCGGCATGCATTTTATCCCACTCGCACAAAAAGTCTTCGCATTGAAACCGCTCGGCGCCGGGGATCTCATGACGATCCTCGGGGTCTCGCTCGTGACGACCTCGATCATCGAATTACGGAAATGGGTCATACGGTGTAAACCATGGATCAAATGAATCGTGTCGGCATCATGGATTGGGGAATCGGCGGACTCAGTGTTTATCAGGCGCTGCGGGCCTCCGGGAATACTGCCGACGTTACCTACCTTTCCGATTCTGGAAATACAGCTTACGGAAAACAAACTCGGGATTCCCTCCGAAAGCGGTTCGGAGAAATCGCCGCCTTCTTTAATGCGCACGGCGTCCATCACGTTCTGGTCGCCTGTAATTCGGCGAGCTCCGCCGTCGATGGTTCGAGCGAACTTTTCGACGGTGTACGCTTCTTCAGCATCATCCCCTCCGGAATTCGCGCCATCGGCGTTTCCGTGAAAAAACGAATCGGCGTGATCGGCGGAATTCTCACAATCTCGTCAAAGATCTACGAATCGCAGTTGAATATTCCGGGAAAGGAATTCGTCTTTACGCCGGCCCAGCCCCTCTCGGCACTCGACGAACATGGGGAGCTCATCGGCGAAAACGTCGACCGCGAAATAAAGGTCGTGCTCGACCGACTCGGAAGTATCGATTCGCTTCTTCTGGCATGCACGCATTATCCCGCACTCAGTCACGCATTTCGCGAACAAGCGCCTTCGCTCGAACTTCTCGACCCCGCCGATTACATGGTCGAGGGACTCCCGCGCGGCGGATCGGGTTCGATCCTTTTTTTCACGACGGGGTCCGGCGAGGTTTCGATGCGTGCGGCGCGTGGAGCGTTCAGCGTCGAGCTTTCCTTCGCGCACGAACTCACGAGCGATCTTCGGACGAAGTAAGCGTTCCTAGCCATTGCCGAAATTGTCGGATAACCGACCGAAATGATTATCCATTCTTCTTCCACAATAGCAACGCGCCGCACGCTTTAAAACTTTTAATCGGGCAGGCCGCTTGCTATATCCCCCTCTGAATACGACGAACTAAGAAAAGTAGAAGAGGAACGTTATGACGTTGATGAAATTCGTAACTGTCGCTTGCGCCGGCTTGATAGCCGCAGGGGCGATGGCCGAAACGAATACCGCACCGACGGAGGCGAACACCGCCACGACAACTGCGAAGAAGAATAAGAAAAAAGTGACTCAGAAGAAATCGCTCTCGCGCCAGGGTGCCGAGACGATCAAAGCGGCGAAAGAAGACCACCTCGGCCTTCCGAAACCCAAATCAATTTCGGCCGAGACCGCGACGACTTCGATGCCGGCGATTACCGCGGGTACGACCACCGCCGAAGCGCCGAAGGCTTTAAAGAAAAAGACTTTTGCCGACCACCTCCGCGCCGGCATTCAGTTTGAATACTACGGGTCGGGCCTCACCGATCCTTTTAACGGCGACCAACCCGATCACACCACCGGATACGGCCAAGGCTCGTTCTCGGCGGAGCTCGATACGCGGATTACCGCAGGTATCACCCTTTCGGATAACCTCACGCTTTCCTACAACGCCTACTTCTGGTCCTATGCGGATAGTGGACCCGGCGCAAACGACGGACAGCGCTTCGGTTTCCGCCCCGGCGACTCCTACCTGAAACTCGGCGTCGGCAAGTTCGTGCAAGTCGGACGCTTCAAATGGAGCGGAGATTTCCGTCTCTATCCGGGTCTCGGAGCCGACTACAATCGCACGATCGTTTATCTGCGTACGGGTCAGAACCTTTCGTACTCGATTACGCCACGCCTGACACTCGCGGCGTACAACTCGATCCGGTACTACCAACGGACCGCCTCGGCATATAACCGCGAAGACCGAGACAAATCCGGTAATAAGTTCGATTCGCGTTTCACGTTCGGACCCGCGATCGAATACCAACTCTTCGATCACGCCGGCGTTTCGCTGTCTTTCAACACCGAATTCGCGCACTCGCACAACAACAACGGCATCGACGAAACTCCGAACTTTCTCTCGGAACCCGTCGCGAGCCTTTACCGCTCGTATTTCGAACTCGGTGGGATGATCGACGTCACCAAGGCGATCTATTTCAACCCGTACATCGATGCGTATACGCAGTCGTTCAACGTGGATGCCATGCAACTCGGCGCCAACTTGGCGATTACCTTCCTCTAAGTTTTAGAGAACGGTCTTCATTCTAAACGGCTCGGAAGGATTTCCTTCCGAGCCGTTTACTTTTTGACGGACAACAATAGACCTGACGCAAACTTTGACCCGGCGCCCGGTTCCTCTTAATCTTAAAGAAGATGAGTGATCTTGAGTGGTACCTTGACGTCGGCGGAAAGCAGTCCGGTCCGCACACCGCCAAGGAAATCGTGGAAATGGTACGGTCGGGGAAAATTCCCGCGACTTCGCAGGTTACGGCTGCGCGCATGAGCGGCGATTGGGTCGTCGCTCAAGATCTCATCGATGCGTACGACGAACTTTATTCGAAACCTTCGCTCGCTACCCCGATCATGCCCGCCGACGGCCACGCCGCGTTCACCGCGACCGTCTCCAACCCCTCGATGACCGATCCGAATTTCGCGGCTCCACCGCGGCCGACCGAGCAACTCGAAAAATCAAAAATCATTACGCTGAACCGCGAAGAGCTAGACCGGACGCCGGATCCGACGGAAGCGCTCTTTCAAGCGATTCAAGCCGCGCGTGAAAAAGCGAATCCGAAAGGCGGAGCACCGAGCACTGCAGCCGCGGTCACGACCCGCGATTCATTCGGCCAGCTCAGCCGGCCCGCCGGTCCGCGAATCCCCCCCCAACTTGTTTTGATTCTCACGCTCGCGGCAATCTTTGGTTTGACGATTTACGGCGTGATGAAAATGGCCGGCGGAAAAAAAGTCGAAGAAGCAGTGAAGACTCCAATTGCAAAGAAAGCTCCGCCTCCTGAAGATCCGGCCGATGTTCGTCCGAAAAAACCGGGCGGTCTCCTGAACGACCAAGGCGGAGGAAGCAATGCCGCGCGTACGACGCCTCCCGTCCAGCCGCCCCCGCACGGCGGAATGACAGGTCGCGTCACCGGTTATCCGACCCGTGGGAGCATGAAAGGGGGCGGCGCCCGTTATCGCGACGATCGCGATCCTCCAGTCAATAATAACGACCCAAACGACGTCGACGAGTCCGATGTCGAGCCGAACCGGGAAGTTCCGGAGCCCATGCCGGTCGACCCTTCCCAGGTCCCTACCGACCGGATCATCCCCGAGCCAGGAACGATTCCGGGTCGTGGCCCTCTGCCGGGTTCCGACCCTTATATCCCACCTCCGCCGGCCGGCGCTCCTAACCAGTAGGCTTGCCGAGACCGCCCCCCGCCGACTAAGCTCTCAGGTTCATGCGCGGCACGCTTATTACATTTGAAGGCACCGAAGGAGCCGGGAAGTCCACGCTCATCGCGGCACTCGCGGAGTTACTCGCGCGCCAAGGATGCGAAGCCATTACCACTCGCGAACCCGGCGGATCAGCCGTCGCGGAAAAAATTCGCGCGCTGATTTTGCACGAACCGATGGATCCGTGGACGGAAGCGTTCCTCTACGAAGCCGCCCGCGCTGAACATACGAAAAAGACGATCGAACCCGCCCTCGCCCGCGGCGCGATCGTCCTCTGCGATCGCTTCACCGATTCGACCCTCGCCTACCAAGGTTCGGCGCGCGGACTCGACTGGAAGACGCTCCGTACGCTGAACAAAATCGCCACCGACGGGGTCACGCCGAAACTCACCGTCTTCGTCGACATCGATCCCGCGCGCGGACTCCGCGACGCGAAGAATCCAAACCGTTTCGAAGCCGAAGGGGTTTCATTCCAAACGAAAGTTCGGAAGGGATTCCTGCGCGTAATGCGCGAGGAACCCCGACGTTTCCTCACGATTCGCGCACGGTCGGGAACGCCCGAAGCGATGGCGGTAGAACTTCTCGAAAAGATGCGCAAACGGATTCCCGCTTTGAAAGCGAAGGCCAAGAAAGCGAAGGCGTCGCGATGAGCAAATCGAAACGCGCGGCCGACTCTTCGGAGAAACCGACCCCCCTTCCGATCGCCCCCGCCCTCCTCGAAGCCCACTCCGGAGTAACCGATGCGCTCGCGCAATGGAAAGAGACGAAGAAAATTCCGCCGGTCCTTCTCCTCACCGGTCCGCGCGGCTGCGGGAAGCGCGAAATCGCTTACCACATCGCCGAAGCACTCCAATGCGAGCATTCCGGATTTTTCGTCGCGCCGGAAGGCGGCGGACTCTTCGGTGGCACACCCGCACCGAAGGGCGCCGGTCCGTGTGGTGCGTGCGGAGCCTGCCTGCGCGCCATTTCTGGCCAGGCCCTCGACTTTACCGAAGTTCGCCTCGAAGACGATGAGAGAACTTTGGGCGTCGATCGCTTCCGCGAAATTAAAGAAAAGCAGGGCTTCTCAAGCTTCGGCGGCGGAGCCCGCATCTACCTCATCTCGGACGCCGACCGGATGACCGTCGCGGCAGCGAACTCGGTATTAAAACTCCTCGAAGAACCGCCCCCGGGTTGGGTTTTTCTGCTTACCGTTGCGGATCCTTCGCTTCTTCCTTCGACGGTCGTTTCGCGCTGTCAGATGCTTCGACTTCGCCCGCTCGGTGACGAAGTGATCGCCGAGCTCTTGAAACTCGAGGACCTTCCCGCGGACCGCATCGCGACGGTCGCGAAAATTTCCGAAGGGTCGCTTTCACGAGCGCGTGAGCTCGCGGACGACGACGCTTGGGAAGCGCGCGGGGCGATTCTCCAGTTCATTGGAAAACCCGAAACAGCCTATCACCTGCTCATCGATTACGCCGCTGGCGATCCGCTTAAGTTTCGACTCCTCCTCGACCAGTTCGAGCAGCTCCTTTCAGATTTGATCCGCACCGCCCAGATGCCCGGCACGCCGTACCGGAACATCGACGCGAAACGAGCGCTCGAAGACCATGCGAAACGGTGCGCGTTGAAAACTGGTGGCGCGAAACGTGCGCTCGGGTTTTGGATCGACCGCTCGGAACGCCTCTATCGGCTCCGGCGCGAGATGGCTGCTCCGCTGAACGCGAAAGTTCTGATTCAAGACTTCCTTTCGCCCTGGATGGACGCCGTCTAATGGCGCTCCTCTCAGTTCCTCTCGCCCTATCGATCGCGCTTTCGCTGGGGAACCAAATCATCGACGAAAATTCCTACTCGTGCGAAAGGGATCTCGATCTTCGGCGCCCCGGGATGAGCATGCACGGAGTTCCGTTTCTCGAGCAAGGCGATACGAATCTCTGCGCGCCTTACTCCGCTTCCGAACTCATCGATGCCTGGCGGAGCTCCCATTTGAAACGTGATCTCAAGCCGGACGAGCGAACGTCGCCCATGGCGCTGGCCGTAGAATTCGCGGCGAAGAACGATTTCCCTTACTCCTTTCCCATCCAAAATTCGACGGACCCCCTCGCCCGTAAAACGCCGCGCTGGGGCGGAATTGTTTGCGTGTACGCGAATTCGGCGCGGGAGATTGGCGTCTGTTCCGACCGGGTTTTAAAGGAAACCCAGGGCCAAAGTCTCGAAGCGATCGCGAAATCCGAAGCGCTCTTTCACGCGTTAAACGATTACCTCGCCCTCGATCCGAGGGAAAAGGACGAGAAAAAACCGCGGGTCGCGGACCGAATCCATACGATCCTGGCCGCCCTTCCTCCGTCGAGCGATCCGGCCTTCATTCCCTCGCTCGAACAAATCAACGAGGAGCTGACGTTTTTCACCGGTGACGATCCTTACGTGCCGATGTCGCGACTTCTCCTCGGCGCTTGCCGAAAATACCGCGCGCCGCTGCCGGATCTTCCGATATGCCGTTCGAAAATCGACGCCGGTCTCGACGGTTTCGGGTGGGGATTTTCTCACGTTCCGTTCCGAGAAGCCGAGACGTTCAAGACTTTAAAGCGCCTGCTCGCGCGCGAAAATCCGACGCCCGTCGCGTTCACGTTCTGCCACAAGATCATCCGGAAAGGTCACGCTTACCACCCGTCCTCGATCCTCTCGCCGAACTGCGGTTCGCATTGGAGCCTGATCATTGGCGCTCGCCAACATGAAGGCCGCTGCCAACTTCTCGTTCGAGATACCGACGGCGGAAAGCCGGACCGGGTTTCGAGCGACTGGGAAATCGATCGCGGCGACGTCTGGACGGATGCCCAGGCACTCATGGGCGCGACATACGGACTCGAGTGGTTCGAGTAGCGAGGACTTAGTCGTTCGTGCGTTCGGCGCCCGTCTCGAAACCGAGGCGGCCGGTGAGCAGATCGTACCAGAGATGAAAGTCGCCTCGAAGGCTGTACGCGGGGAACTTGAAGCTTGCGGGCTTGTTCTTCTCGAACACGAAATGTCCGACCCACGCGAAGCCGTAGCCGAAGATCGGAAGGATCCAGATTTGGTGCCAGCGTCCAGTGAGAAGAATACCGACGAGGGTGGCTTGGGCGCAGCACATTCCGAAGAAGTGCATGATCTTGCATATCGAGTTGCGGTGCTCGCTTAGGTAGAAGGGATAAAATTCTTCGAAGTGATCGAAGTGAGTCGGGAAAACTAGCGGTGGAACGGCTTGTCTATCAACGGTCTTCGTCGGTTCGCCCATTCGAATTCCCTCTCTGGTTAGCGGTAGCCCTGATCGCGGCGTGTGATCGCCGCGCGGAGACTAGACCCTTCGTCCTGACGGCCCGCCTCGGTCTTCCCGAGTTCATCCGCCCAGACTCGGGAAAGCGGTTCGATCCACTCTTCCGCATGGTCCTTACGGCATAAGTATAGCGGAAGCCGCCGGAAATAAAAGTCCTCGAGCCGAAGGACCATTTCCTTGCGGATTCCATGCCGGAGCTGAGCCTCGAGATAGGGAAACCCCTCCGGGCTTGGACCCGATTCTGGGTATTTCTCGTGAAGTTCGAGGATATCGCGGGCATCCGCACCGTAGCGTTCGATGAGTTCCTCGAGCGTCACCGGATCGACCTTTCCGGACTTCACTGCCGAAGCGGTCTCCGCGCGGAACGCGGATACCGCTTCTCCGGTCACCGCAGGATTCGTCGAAGTCTCCGTCCGAGCCTGATGCCAAGGGGGTAAGCGATCGGCGTGGTCACGCCAGAAATCTTCCGTCCAAAACGCGAGCGCCTGATCGACGATCTCGAGCGCCATCGTTCGGTGGGTCGTATATTTTCCGCCCGCGACGATCGTCGTTCCACCGGGGCCCCGGTCGATATGATGTTCGCGACTCACCGTCGCAAGACTTCCGCCACCCTCCGCACCGTCATGCCCGAACTTCGGATCCATCAGCGGCCGAACGCCGACGTACTTCGCGAGAATGTCCGAAGGACCGAGTTTCAATTCGGGAAAATAACGATCGAGGAGTCGAAGGAGATATGCGACGTCCACGTCTTCGGCCCGCACGTCAGACGGATCGGGCGGCGATTCGGCGTCGGTCGTACCGACGATCACGACGCCGGGTCCGAAATCTTCGCGTGGAATGACGAACGAAACGCGCGTGTCCTCGATATTCGAAAGGAGCATGGCGCCCGCGACGGGAAAACGTTCTTTCGAGAATACGATATGGGTTCCGCGTGATGGCTTCAACCAGTGGCGCCAGTGGCCGCTCTTTCCACGATACTGCTTCGCCTCGCTCGTCGGCGCACCCTTCAAAAGAATTTCGCCGAGCAGATCCGTGAAAGGACCGCCACAAATAATCGTTCGTTTCGCACGAACTTCGATCGTTCCGCCGGACTCCCGATCAAGGCAGCGGAAGCCGCCAATTCGGTATTCGCCACCAAGGTCGTCCCAGATCGGCTCGAGGGCTTCGACTCGGGGGGCGATCGCGGCGCCGAGATCGTGGGCCGCGCGCGCGTTTTCGACGCACATCACGTCGTCCCACATCGAAGCGTCGTAATAGGTGAATCCGCCGACGAGCCCTTTCGGGCTCAATTTCGGAAGTTCCTTCAGGATCCGTTCTTTCGAGAGGCGCCTATGAAAGTGCGGCGCCCGAAAAAGCGAAAGGAGATCGTAGAGCCAAAGCCCGATCGAAATAAGCCCCATCGGCCGCGCGTCACTTTCGTAGACCGGGAGGTAGAACTTCAGCCACCGCACCATGTTCGGCTGGGTGCGGATGAGGTGGGCACGCTCGGAAAGGGATTCGAACACGAGCTTGAACTCGAAGTTTTCGAGGTAGCGAAGCCCGCCATGAATGAGCTTCGAAGAGGCCGAGCTCGTGCCGGACGCGAAATCATCGCGTTCGACGAGCGCGACTTTTAGCCCTCGCGACGCAGCGTCGCGGGCGACGGCCGCGCCAGTGATTCCCCCACCGATGATGAGGAAATCGAAGCGGTCACCCTCTAAACTGCGCTTAAACCGTTCAAGCGCCCGACGTCGGCTGACGAACGAGAATTCCGAGTTCATCCAGTTGATCTTTCGTGACCGCGCAAGGCGAGTCGGCCATCAGGTCCGCGCCACTCGCGGTTTTCGGGAACGCAATCACTTCGCGAATCGCGCTCGCGCCGCAAATCAGCGCCGCAAGACGATCCACGCCGAACGCGAGCCCCCCGTGCGGAGGAGTTCCGTACGAAAGGGCTTCGATGAAGAATCCGAATTTATCCTTCGCCTCTTCGGGAGTGAGCCCGAGAAGTTTAAACATCGCACTCTGCACATCAGGGCGGTAAATCCGCAGCGATCCGCCGCCGACTTCCACGCCGTTTAGAACCATGTCGTAGGCCGATGCTTCGATCGCATCGAGGTTCTGACCCTTGATGAAGTCGTCGAAGAATTCGGGCCGTGGAGACGTGAACGGATGGTGCGCCGCGAAGAAACGTCCTTCCTTATCGTCGTATTCCATCAGCGGGAAGTTCACGACCCAGAGGAACGAGTACTTATGATCCGCGGGCTTCGGAACGAGGCCGAGTTTTTCGCCGACTTTAATCCGGAGCGCGCCGAGGGCGTCGTAGACCACTTTGTTCTTCGCGTCCGAAACGCAGAGGACGAGATCGCCCGCCTTAAGGCCGAGCGAGGACTTAAGTGTGGCCTTCTCTTCTTCGGAGAAGAACTTCGCGGCCGGGCTTTGGATTTCTCCTCCTTCGGAGCCGGGGGCGTTGATTTTCATCCAGAGAAGTCCCTTCGCGCCGTACGGGGCGACGAAAGCCGTCAACTCGTCGAGGTCCTTACGCGAGAACTTATCGGCGACGCCCGGCGCGACGATTGCGCGAATCGATCCGGAAATTCCGCGGCCGTTTTTCACGAACGCGTTCTTGAAGACTTGGAATTCGGATTTCGCGAATACCGTCGAAAGGTCCTTCAGCTCGAGCCCGAAGCGAACGTCTGGCTTATCCGAGCCGAAACGGTTCATCGCTTCGCTGTACGGCATGCGCGGAAACGGCGTCGGGATGTCAATGCCGAGGGTTTCCTTCCAGAGGCGCTTCATCATGCCTTCGAGGATCGGGAAAAAGGCTTCCTCGTCCATGAAGCTTTGCTCGATGTCGATTTGGGTGAACTCCGGTTGGCGATCGGCGCGAAGGTCTTCGTCGCGAAAGCAACGCGCGATTTGATAATAGCGGTCCAGGCCGGAAATCATCAGGAGCTGCTTCAGTGTCTGCGGCGATTGCGGGAGCGCGTAGAAAGTTCCCGGATTCATACGGGAGGGAACGATAAAGTCACGGGCGCCCTCGGGCGTCGACTTGTAAAGGATCGGCGTTTCGACGTCGCAGAAACCGTGGGAATCGAGGTAATTTCGGACGATTCCGAGGATCTTCGCGCGCGTGAGGAGATTCCGCTGAAGCGCCGGGCGCCTCAGGTCGAGGTAGCGATACTTCAATCGAAGATTTTCCGAAGCTTCCGTATCATCTTCGATCGCAAAGGGTGGCGTCTTTGCTTCCGAAAGGATTTCGAGTTCGGTGATGAGCACTTCGATTTCGCCAGTGGCGAGTTTCGCGTTCGTCATTCCGTCCGGACGCTTCCGCACGGTGCCCTTCGCCCAGATGACGAATTCACTCCGCAGGCGTCCCGCGGTTTCGTGCGCAGTTTTTCCGGCGGCGACCGCCGGATCGAAAGTGATTTGGGTCAGTCCGAAACGATCGCGTAGATCGGCGAAGATTAGTCCCCCGTGGTCGCGGCGTTTCGCGACCCATCCGCAGAGTGCGATTTCTTTTCCGAGATCCGTAGCCCGCAGCGCTCCGCAGTCATGCGTACGAACCGTGCGTTTCACTGCCTTTTTTTCCGAAGTCATAGTCCACGATTTTAGAGGGAAATCGTGGGCTTGTATAGCGACGGACGCTGGTAACGCACCAAGCCGTCACGCTTTTCGTCAAATCGACGGCCGGTTTAGAACAAATTGATGATCGTGTTGAACCCGACGAGCGTGTTCCGAGCGTTCACGCTGTACGGGAAGAATTCGACGAACGGATATATAAACCAGCTCTGGAGAAGTTGGACGCCCAGCCCGATCGTTTCGTAAACCTTCGGATGGAAGAACTCGAAAGTGCCGCCGAGGTTACGGTTGTGAAGCGACTGGATCCCGATCACGGTTCGAAGATTAATTGATTTCGAGAGCGCGTATTCGAAATATGGATCGGTGAGAATATCCCATTGAGTCTGTTCTTCGGCGATTCCCGGCGCGGAATACTTCGCCGCTCCCGAGAAGATATTGTAATCGAGTTCGAGGGCTAGCCCGGCGGTCAGTCCGAACGAAAACGTATGGTAACTTTCGTTCAGTAGCGAAAACCCGAGGTCATATCCGTAATCGTTATGGCTCTGATCGTTCGTCCAGACCGTCGTTTGGAAATCCAGGCGATTCTTCACGGCCCCGTATTTATAGGACCGGGCAATATCGATGTACGGATCTGCGATGGTCGTGTTCTTCGGACCCTGAAACGGAGTCTGGGTGGTAATTCCGGTTCCCAGACCGGCCGTGGTCTCTTTATCGATTCGGTAACGTCCGGAAAAAGTTCCGACCGCCGTCACGAGCGGCGGTGGAACCGCTCCACCCGGGTTCGGCGCATCTTTCGAAAACGGATGCTCGAGGCTCGAACCGTTGTAAGTCAGATTCACTTGGCCACTGAATGGCGACTTCGAGCCTTCCAGCGTCTTCATTCGATTATTCTCGGCTTCTTCAGTCGCTCCGCCCGATGGGCGCACGGTCGCTTCCGTGGGTTTTTTTTTCTCCTCGGCATGCGCGAAAGCAAAAGGAACGGAAAAGAAGGCTAACCCGATGAGCAGGAAATTTTTAAGCATGAATCGGGTTTAGCGCGAGGGCGACACCGCGGCAACTCCGCGATTGTCGAAGATTTTCCACGATTACGATGCGACGGGACTTACCGACGATGCTTCTTACGCGCGCGATTTGAAGCGGTCCGCCGGTGTTTTTTTACGGCGTACTTTTCGGTGATCATCGGTTCCTGCTTGTACGGCGGAAGCGTCGACTGGGCGATCTGAACGCCCGAAGCGAGCGTTTCCGCCGCACCGGGAACCGAACCTTCCGAAGTGGCAGCCTGGGCCGTGGCGGGAGCAATCACCGAGGCGACTACCGAAGCGACGCCACGCTTCTTGATCGGCGGATCGACTTCTTCGAGGGCCGCGAAAGAGGCGGCGCTTGGCGCCGACCCGAATTCTTCAGAACCTTCATCGGTAGCCGCGTCGATCGCGTCGTCAGTCGCGCCCTTCGCGAGTACGCCGTCCGCCTCATCGCCCGCGTCTTCATCTTCTTCCAGGCTCGGATCGGAAGCGCAGCCCGGAATACCCGGGCCGCTTCCAATCCGGAAATGGAAGTGGTCACGGTGTCCGCGAACATGGCGAACATATTTCTTCAGCTTCGACCATTCAGGATCGCTCGAAGCGTAGTGCTCAAGCGCGCGGATGTGCTCCTTATCGACGAACACGATTTTCACGCAGGCGAACGGGTTCTTGAACATCTTCTTCAGCATCCACCAGTTCGAAGCAACGTAGAACGTGCGTGTGAAATGCTCTTCGGGGGCGTGACCCGCGCGGGGATTAAAGTAGGCGACATCGATGTCGACTCCGCCAGTGTGGGATTTATGAGCACGGCGTCCGGCACGCCCGGAAACGCAGCCTCCCCGCGGCGCGGAGATATCGCCCACGATCAGGCGTGACTGGTCGAATTCGGGCTCGTGAAACTCGCGCTTCACTTCGCGTCCCATCCACTCCATCGCCCCGATCATCGGATCGGTTCCGAAGTTCGAGCACCGCGCTTCATTCCGAATCGAAATCCGGTTCGCGTCGGTCGGTACGAGCGGGCGTCCTTCGACGAGGAATCCATTCGAGGGTCCGCAGAACGACTGGCCACCCTTGCTGCCCATCGATTTCGCGATATTCTCGAGGGCGTCGACTTTGCCGTCTTTCACACTCGCGATGTAATCTTTCTGAGCGCCCGTCATTTCGTCGCAGAATTGCCATTTAATCCGGTTCGGCGCGCATCCGTCTGCGCGGCGACGCCTTCCCCGACGGGCCGTGGCCGCGAGAGTACGGGTCACGGTTTTCGAGCAGCAGCGGTATCCGCGGTAACCGAATTCTGGATTCCACTCGGAACAAAAATCGACGGGCGGTTCGCCAGGCGCGGCCGGGAGATATTCGCTCAGCGGGGTCGGCGGCTGGAACTCGACATCGCTTTCTTCAGTCGCGAACGCGGAAGTGCTGAACGCGGACATTCCGAGCACGAGCGCACTCACGGAAAGAATTACTGCGTTTCTGATTCGTCTTCGAAGGACAATTGTCCGAGTCGGATTCGATGCCACTGGCGCTCCAAGTCTTCAGTTTCGTCTTTCCAGTAGCGATAAGTCCCAAACTGCGGAAACGCCTGCGGAAAGGCCGGATCGTCCCAACGTCGCGCTACCCATCCAGTATAGTGGATGAACCGTAGTGCACGCAAAGGCTCGATCAATCTTAATGACGTACGATCAAACTCGCCGGTTTCCTCATAACCTTCAAGTAAAACCTCAAGTTTTTGACGGTCCCGACTGGGTAATAAAAGCCACAGGTCCTGCACCGGCGGCGCTACGACCATGTCGTCGAAGTCGACGAAGAACCACTGAGTGGCGCCTTCTGCCCCTGCGGTACTTCGGTACAAAAGATTTCCGAGATGGCAATCCCCGTGCACGCGCTGCGAGCGGGTCTCCTCGAACCACGGTTTCGTGATCGCACAAATTTCCCGTGCGGCCGTTTCGTAGCGGGCGCGAAATTCGTCCGGAATGAGATTTTTTTCGAGTAAATACTCTAAATTTGCGATGCCGTAACTATCGGGAGAAAGCCGAATTCTTCCCGGCGCATCTCGCATGCGACCGACGGTGTGAATTCTTCCGAGGAGTCGGCCGACGCGACGGAGGCTTTCATCATCAAGCTCATCCGGCGCACGTCCGCCGATTTTCGGAAAGAGGCAGTAATGGATTCCCGATTCCAAAGTGCGAAGCGTGGAACCGTCTGGGAACTTTAACGGAGCGACCGCGGGAATTTCTTGGGCTTGAAGATCATCCAAAAACTGGTGCTCTTCGAGAATCTGCGCTTTCGTCCAACGCCCCGGCCGATAAAATTTAACGATGCGAAAGCGTTCCGACGACGTCGGAGGTAGCCCAGTATTTTCTGCGGCCTCGCTTTCAATTTCGACGCTGTAGACGCGATTTTCGAAAGAATTCAGAGCTTGGCAACGACCCGTGCAGCGAATTCCTGCCGCTTCTACGGCGTCGAGCACCCGATCCGGCGTGAGTTCGAAAAAGTACTTCGTCGTCGCGTCGCCCCACCCCGACTGTAACTGAAAGCCGCTCATTCGGTTTCGGACTTCGACTTTCGTTCGGCTTCGAGCTGCGCGAATAAATCGTCTACCGGCGTATCGAGTTTTTTCGTCGCGTTGCAGGCCTTGCAGGCCGGGACGAGATTTCCCTTCGTCGACGTCCCTCCGCGGGCGAGCGGCGTCACGTGGTCCATCGTTAGTTCCGACGCCTTAAATTTTTTCTTACAGTAGTGACAAAGCCCCTTCGAAACGAGGGTTCGCCACCAATTCGTCGATTTGAGCTCCCGGGCCTTCTCCCGCTCCCGCTTTATGCGAGCCGGGTCCGTATGCGCCGAATCCAAAATATGAAAGGATTTCGAGGGCTTCGTCATTCTCTTACCGAAGTCTTACACGCCCTTACCCTATTCTCCAAGTAGGATAGAGGCATGAACACCGCGAAACCGGCCCCTGTCCGCAAAATCGACCCCGTCCGCAACATCCCATTCTTCATCTTGCAGGTCCTTCCCTTCGTCGGAGTTTTCCTCGTGCCATTCGCGTGGAAATGGGTCGCCCTTTGCATCGGGATTTATTACCTCCGCATGTTCGCGATCACGGGCGGCTATCACCGCTACTTTTCGCACCGGACGTACAAGACTTCGCGCGTGTTCCAGTTCTTCATGGCCGCCCTCGCTCAGTCGTCCGCCCAAAAGGGCGCGCTCTGGTGGGCCGCCAATCACCGCCACCATCATAAATTTTCCGACCAAGAAGAAGATATTCACTCGCCTCTACACACCGGTTTCTGGTGGTCGCACGTCGGCTGGATTCTTTCGAAAGACAACGAAAAGACCCACTGGGACCTCATCTCGGATTTCAAAAAATTCCCAGAGCTCGTGTTCTTGAACAAGTACCCGCATATTCCGGCGGTCGTTCTCGCCGTCACGCTCTTCCTCGTCGGAGGCGCGCCCGCGCTGATGTGGGGTTTCTTCATGAGCACATTCCTGCTCTGGCACGGGACCTTCACCATCAACTCGCTCTCGCACGTTTTCGGTACCCGCCGTTACACGACGACGGATACGAGCCGGAACAACTTCTGGCTCGCGCTCCTCACGCTCGGCGAAGGTTGGCATAATAACCACCACACCTACCAGAGCTCCACGAACCAAGGCTTCTTCTGGTACGAAATCGACGGGACCTATTACGTTCTGAAAGCGCTATCGAAAGTCGGAATCGTTTGGGATTTGCGCAAGCCGCCGCTCGAACTTCTCGAAGCCAAGCGGATCGCGAAGTCCGGACGCCCGGGCGTTCGGGATGCGATGCCACTCAAGCCTTCCGATACGCAGAAGAAGTCGGCGACGGAAGTCGCCCCGGCTCTCGAGCCGATTAGCGCCCGAGCTTAGAGCGCACGCTGCCGGGCGAAGGTTCGGAATGGCGAGGTCGAACGCCACGAATCGATAGGGCCGAGCGGAATTCAAGCACCCTCCCATCTATTGGCGGCGCGTTAAACCTCAGGCGATTAGCTCCGCGGACATTCCCACCGAGATCGCTCCCGGTCCGCTCAAAAAGGGCCTCCGCAAATCATCTCGCCCAATCAATGCTTCGCGTTATCGAAACAGAGGCTTCCTCAATTCCTAACTTTGCGAGTTCGTCCTCGAATAACTCTGCTCTCGCGAAGTTCTACAGAACATTTTTCCCGTACGATTCTTCATCGAAAATATTCTTCGATTTTTTCCTTCCCCACTCTTCTCGTTATTTTAGATAACTTTTATGTAACATTACGTCTCTACTGCAGACTGAATGTCACGCGTCTGCGGTCAAAGAAAAAATATCCGAAATTGCGCGATACAGTTGTTGTAAAATACTTTCACGGTGACTACATACTGAAAGTCTATGAAACAACGTGGACGCCCTAAGGGCCGCTCAACCGACCGCCGGTCCTTCGGCCCACTCGGAGATCTCATTCGCAAACATCGCCTGGACCGGGGCCATGGCCTCGCCGATGTCGCCAAAGCCTGCAGCTGCAGCGTTCAGTTTATCTCGAACATCGAGCACGGACGCGCTCCACTCCCTTGGGAAAAACTTCCTGCCATTTCGGATTTCCTGAAAATCTCAATGGAAGAACTCCAAGCGGCTAACCTTTCCGTGCGCTCGGATTTCCAAAGTTTCGCGAAGACCACGAAGCAACGCGCCGGACTTGCCGCTACGGCATTCACTCACGTCGCGCGCGATAAGGAGCTTCAGGAAATCCTGCAAGCCTACCAAGTCGCTTCGCTTGCGAACCGTAAGAAGTTCGTGAAGTCGGCGATTAAACTGCTAAGCGAGTGAAACTCGGTTAGCAGTTTACCGCGCCACGCGCGGAGATAGAGCGACCCGTTCGAATTTCAAGAAGCGAAAGCTCGGGCGATCCTTCTCCGGATCCGCCGGGCGCTCCTCA
This sequence comes from Bdellovibrionia bacterium, assembly GCA_038329315.1. Lineage (GTDB taxonomy): Bacteria > Bdellovibrionota > UBA1018 > UBA1018 > UBA1018 > JACMQW01. Next base: position 17,994 of record JBBQMV010000016.1, read on the forward strand.
CAGGAGACTTCGCGAAAACGGCTATTCTTTCGCAGCTCCGGCCACTCGGGAAAGGTTGTATCGCCTT
>JBBQMV010000017.1:0-17983 GCA_038329315.1 Bdellovibrionia bacterium
GTTTCGGAGGACGAATCGACTTCACGACGGCCAGAAGCGCCTTTTCGTAGGCAGATTGTCCGTCGCAGCCCTGAGTGCCGATTGTCGAGCGCTTGATCGAGGTGACCAAGTGCTCACCATTCAGAGTTCCCAGATCTAGCCCTTGCCGATAGCGATCGGTCGTCGGTGCTGGCGGAGGAGTCGGTGGGTTCGTTTCGTCCGGAAGCGTCGGTTTCGTCGTCGAGACTGGAGTCGGAATTGGATTCTGGTTTTGCGGCTGCCGTTTGCCCAGGGGTTCGTCACCGCCGCTTCCGAGATTCACTCCGAGAATCGTCGCTAAAAGCAGGAGTTTTACGTTTGGGTGGTTCATGATCTTAATCCTCTATGAGTTGCGACTTGGAGTTGCGACTTGGAGTAGCGACTAGTTCAGGTAGCGGGTCAGCTCGTCGCGAATCGGCACGTCGGCCGGAACGTAACAGTCGAAACGTACGTTGTTATCGAACGTGTCGCTGAAATAGCCTTCGGTATACGGTTGGCATCCCGGAAAGTCATAGGCGGCCGTCATGATGTATTCCGACTTACAGCCCATCACGATCGCGCTTCCGCAGAACGGAAGGGGCGGTTGGGCGATGAAGCCCGGATCGAGGAGTCCGCCGATGGCGAGGGAAGCTGCGCAATAGCCTTGGGCCGAGATATTTCCGATCGCGGCGCCGGCATTGAAGCAGGCGACTCCGCAGCGATTATAAGTATCGTCGATCGCGTTATACATGGCGTCGATATAGCCCATGTAGAAACAAGCGGCGAACTCTCCGCCTTGCATGGGTTTCGCGAGTGGCATCTCGGTGAGGATCTGGGAGAGGCGGTCGGCTTGATTACAAGTTTGTCCGAGTCTTGCCCAGACCATTTGGGCGAGGCGTTTCGCGTTTCGATCGCCCATCTGGCGACCCATATTCCCCGGGCTCCCTGGCCGCGTGCAATTCGCGCGATGGAAAGAGCCTGAAGCTTCGGCCGGGCTACTACAGAGTGTCGATAGAGCGACCGCGAGAGCGGTGAGTGACATTGCGATATAGGACGTTGGACGTTTCATTTTATTTCCCCTGGTTAAAACGGACCGAAGCGACCTGCTTCTTAGGGATTCCGATGTGCGAAGAGGATGCCAAGGCATGGAAATCGTTTCGGCCCGCGAGCGACCGAGGAAACTGCTTCGGCAGAAAAAGTGCCTATTTTCATGGATAAAATGCATTTTTATGAAGTTAATTTCGGGAATAAAATTTGAAAGTCGGAGCGAAAGCGCCTGTGAGCGGGGCCGGTGCGAAATAATGAATCCAAAATATTCAGAGCCATTTCGATCCCAACTGTACCTGCGAAGCTTGGGGTCAATTTCACCGCGTTCAGGTTTGTACGCATGCGTCAAGTGCGCGAGATGATGACGACTCTTAAGATAGCGCGCGATAATAACCGTGAAATCCCGAAATGCACCACTCTTGGCACATCCTCCGCATAGTGGGAGATCGGAGGATTTGGAAAATGCGAAACGAATCGATCTTGAAGACGGTGGCCACGCTCTCTCTGATGTTCGCGTTCTATTCGGTGAGTGAAGCACGCGCGAATCCTCCGCCACCGGTCATGCGCTTAGGATGCGGACCGGGGCGTCCCTGTCCGGCGCCGCCTCCGGTCCAACGCGGTCGCATTCCTACTCCGCCACCCGTTCAGCGTGGAGGAGGATATCCGATTCCTCCGGTGACCCGCGGAAACGGCCCGACATATCCTTCTCAGGGTTCTGCGTGTCCTCCGATGACCGTCTACAATCCGAACATCGGCCGGTGCGTCGCCGATCCTTATGGAAATCGTCGCTTCCAAGACCGCCCGCCGGTTCTCACCGGCAATCAGATGAACGACAGCCTCGAACGTTCGGCCGCGAATCTCGCGAATGCCGCGTTCCGCGGACTCGACTGTGGCCACGCATCGGACGCGCTTCGGAATCTGACGAATCAAATTCTTCAGCTTCAATCGCTGAACGTTCCATTACCTGGCCCGGGTCGCGTAAATGCGCCGGGCGATGATGTTCGCCGTCGCTGGCGCGAACAAGTCGAGTCGCCGGCATTCTGGAAAAAAGTCTGGAACCGGATGGCCGACGCCTACCGCTCGTGTAACCGCGATTGCTTCGATGACGGAGTCGCGGTGGGAACACTTTCCGCGACTGCCTACTGCTCGGCGAGTGTCGCCCTCGATGGTCTGCCTGGCCCGGGTTACCTCGAGCAATCGCCGCTCCCGGTTTGCGAAACTTCGATCTTCGCTGGGTGCATTCAGTCGTATGGCCAAACGGCGGCGACGACCGCCGAGTGCGCTCCGTACATCTCGAACGCGTTCGAAGGGATTTTCGCGGAATACCAAAGCCAAGACTGCCATCTTTAGGGACTCAAGCAGTCTCCAAATTTAGCCGTTCATTTCTTTCCCGGGGTCCATACGTTATAAGAATTGCATGAGACATTCCCGGGGTATTCGATTGCGCTTCATTTCTGCCGCCTTCGTTCTCGCACTCATCGCCGGCTCGGCTCGCGCCGACTCCTGCGGAAAAAACGAAATCTGGGACGTCGGCATGGAGATGTGCATGCCAAAACCTGTCGCGGGTAAATCGCTGCGAAACCTTTCGCTTCACGGAAATGCCTTCGGGGTTCAGACCTCAGAATCCGGCCCGCGCGGGCGCCATGCGTTTTCCGCGCCGGATATGTTCATGGCCGATCTCGGTTCTTCGACCGGTAATCATTACTTTAATCTCGATCTCATGGGCACCGCCGAGAAGTGGACGTTCCCGACCCTCGGAAATCCGGAACTGCTTCAAATCGGCGAACGGAACGCGCAGGGCGCGCCCTTCATCGATGCCCAGCACCCGCACTCGTCGCCGATTATGGGGCTGACCTTGAGCGATACGATTTCGCTCTCGGATATGAACTCGCTGAAAGTTTCGATCGCGCCGCGCGGAGAATCCGGAGACGGACCGGTCGCGTTCATGCACCGGTCGACCGGAGAAGTGAATCCGGATGCGCCCCTCGGGCATCACCTTGGCCAAGACGCGGGCCACATCTCGAGCACCGTGATCGCGGGCTCGCTCGGGCTCGGCGTGAATCGGATCGAGGCCTCGACGTTTCACGGCGCGGAGCCCGAACCGACGAAGGTCGATCTGCCGCTCGGGAATCCGAACTCCTACGCCCTTCGTTTAATTCGTGATTTTACTCCCGAGGTCACCGCGATGATTTCTGCGGCGTACGTGAAGAATCCGGAGCATGACGATCCGACGATTCCGTTCGTGGCGCGCTACTCGGCTTCGATCTATACGAAGGCGAAGCTCGGCGCCTGGTCGTTCGATAACTCGCTCATCTTCGGAATGATCACGAAGTATGATCATGTTTCGACGCTTCATTCGGTCGGTGAAGAGTTTTTATTCCGTGATGAGCACGCGAATTCGATCTTCGGTCGGATCGAGTACGTCGAGCGCACGGCGGAAGAGCTCGCGATCCCATCGGCGACCCCGGATGAGGCGCACGGACTTTTCGCGGCGACCCTCGGTTACACGCGCACGATCGCGAAGTGCGAGAGTGGCGAACTCGGGCTAGGAGCTTCGGTCATTCACGACTTCTTGCCCGCGGAGTTTCGACCGACTTACGGCGGAGATCCTTGGACGGGAAAAGTATTCCTGCGGCTGAGCGGGATGAAGAGCTGGGATCTTTAGCGAAGCTCTGCGTCACTAAACTACATCAGGAGATGTTCGAGGTCTTCGCGAGAAAGCTTCTTCATGAAGTCGCCGTCTTCAGAGATGAGCGATTCGGCGAGGTCCTTCTTCGTTTGTTGGAGCTCGAGAATCTTCTCTTCGACGGTGCCCTTCGCGATCATGCGGTAGGCGAAAACCTTCTGGGACTGGCCCATGCGGTGTGCGCGGCCGATGGCCTGCGCTTCGACGGCCGGATTCCACCACGGATCGAGAATGAAAACGTAATCGGCCGCGGTGAGGTTCAGTCCCGTTCCGCCCGCTTTGAGCGAAATTAAGAAGACCGGAACCTTCGGGTCGTTTTGGAAACGCTCGACCGGGGCTTTACGATCGTCGGTCTGACCATCGAGGTATTCGTAAGCGATCTTCTCGTCTTCGAGCAGAGTTTTCACCAAAGCAAGGAGCGAAGTGAACTGTGAGAACACGAGGACCTTGTGGCCCTCGGCAATCACTTCTTGGATATGGTTCAGCAGCTGCTGGAGTTTCGCCGACGGCTCGAATTTCCGCTTTGGATCGATCAAGCCACCATGACAGGCCGCCTGACGAAGCCGAAGAAGTGCTTCGAGCACGTGCATCTTCGATTTTCCGAGACCTTCGGATGCGACCTTCTCCGCCAGCGACGCTCGGTACTTATCGCGGATCGCATTATAGAACTGGCGCTCGTTCGCGGACATTTCGCAGTAAAGGACCTGCTCGGATTTATCCGGAAGTTCCTTCAGAACCTTTTCCTTCGTCCGGCGAAGCATGAACGGCTTCAGCATGCGGGAAAGAACGGCCTGCGTGTCTTTCGAAACGTCTTTTTCTTTCGAGCGGTGCAGAAGGCCTGGATTCGTGAATTCGAGAATCGAGAGTAGGTCGTTGATCGAGTTTTCGATCGGCGTACCCGTTAGAGCGAGGCGGTGGTGAGCGCGGAGGCGCTTCACGGCTTGGGCCGACTGGGAATGGGCGTTCTTGATCGCCTGGGCTTCATCGATGATCGCGACGTCGAACTCGAACTCTTCGAGTTTTTCGATGTCGGTCCGGACGGTCCCGTAAGTGGTAATGATAAGGTCGGCCTCGGCCATGTCCTTCAGAAGCTTCACGCGGTCGGCGCCGGAGTACCGAACGACCTTCAGACCGGGCGCGAACTTCGCCGCTTCGTCCATCCAGTTAAATGCGAGGGACTTCGGCGCGACGACGAGCGAAGGAAGCTTCGTCTTCTTCTGCCGGCCAATGAGGAACGCGAGAACTTGGATCGTCTTACCGAGACCCATGTCGTCGGCGAGAATCCCGCCGTTTTCGAATTCAGCGAGGAAGGAGAGCCACGTCAGCCCTTCTTTTTGGTAATCCCGAAGTTTTCCTTCGAAGCCGGCCGGCGCCTTTTGGAGGGCGACTCCCGAGAAATCCTTCACGCGTTGGCGGAACGCCATGAATCCGGAATCGGCCTTTAACTTATCGTCTTCGGCAAGAACCGCGTTCAGCATCAGCCCTTGGGAGCGTGAGAAACGGTAAGTACCGTCGGCGTTTTGCTCCGCCGACTGCGATCCGAGCTGGGCCACCGGCGCGTAGCGCGCGAGCCAGTCCGGCGGTAGCATTCCGAGCGATCCGTCGGAAAGTTTAACGAGTCCGCTCTTCGATTCGAGCGCCGCGAGAAGTTCCGTGCGATCGACCGAGAGGTCACCGAAGCCGGCGTCGATCTTAAGATCAAACCAGTCGGTATTCGACGTGACGTCCATCGTGAACGAGTCGGCGATGTGAAGTTTTTGGTTTTCGAAGTGAATCGACCAGCCCGAGCGCGAAAGTTCGTTCGCCGCGCGGTGAAGGTCGCCGTAAAGGACCGAACCGGTGCCTTCCGGATCGCGCATGATATCGAGCGCTTGGAGCAGCATCTTCTCTTCGAACTCCGGCATCCGCTGGAGGACGCGCTTCGTGCCGACGTCGACGATGATCATTTCAGTTTCGGAAAGCGGGATCACTTTTCCGTCGTAATCGAACGAGACCGTAAGGGTCATCCGGCCGAGCGTCGGATCGTTTCCGAGCGGACGGAAAACGCCAATCGGCTTCGGTTCGACCTTCGTGAGTGTCCAGCCCATTTCCGCGGGCCACGTCGTCTTTGGCGAAGCCGAGTCGAGGAGGATGCGGGTGAGTAAGGTTTCGCCTTCGGCGCGTGGAACGAGGAATTCATTCCGTGCGCGGAGCTGGATCGCCCACGGCGCGTGCGACGGTTCGGTGAACCGCGCGATGCGATCGCCGAAAATCATAAAGCCGTTTCGGAGAATCGCGAGGGGTGCTTGGAGCGGCAGCGAATCCGGACCCGACCGGAAAATACCGTCGAGCTTATAGTGTTCCGGGCCGGACTCCGTAATGCGGAGATCGAGATCCCAGGTCTTCGAACGATCGAGACGCAGCGGACGCTCGGCCGAATCCGGCGTGCCGTTCGGGGCGCGGGAAATAAAGATTTTACCGGCGCCTGCGAGAAGCGGAACGAGGTGGGATTCGAAAATCGGGTCGACGGTGAAACGCGACGAAATATTTCCGCTCCCACGTCCGAAGGGTGCGAAGACTTGGGGATCGCCGCTCTTCGTGAGGAGCGAGAGGACTTCTTGGTCGCTCGTTTGCTCGAAGTGGGAGAAGTCGGCGCTCGAAACGCGGTTCGGGCGAAGCGGGCCGAAGTGGCCGCCGCCGGCGCGGTTTCGGGTCCAAAGATCGAGAACGAGTTTTCCGGTCGTCGCGGTTTCCGCAGCGGCGATTACGAAGAACGCGGCCGAACTCGTCGAGATGAGCGTGCCCGGACGATTCGAAATGCCCTGAAGAAGATTCAGGCGTTCAAGCCAGCTGCCCGGCGCCGCCGGCGCACGGAACGCCACGGGTTTCGGAAAATGACCGCGGCCTTGTTGTTGGCCGCGTTGATTGCGTTGGTTACGGTCGCCGCGTTCATGACCGTGCTGGTTTGGGCCGTTTTGAATTTGGTTTTGGTTGGGTTCGCGCCCTGCCGATGGCGTCGCGTGAATGAGTTTCAGCGGGCCACTCTCCGGAATGGCGCCTTCGGGGCTCGCCTTGTCGATTTGGAGGAGGGCCGCCCAGAGGTGTTTACAGAGAACGCCGCGGGCGTAGGCCGGACAATCGCAAACCGAAGGGAGCTTCCGCGCTTCGGTGGCTTGGCCAAAGTCAAAACTGATGTGGTAGGCGCCGCCGGTGCCCTTGATTTCTACGGAGCAAAGTTTATCGGCCCAAACCGGATCCGCGACCCGACCGTCATTGAAGTACTGGCGTCCGCGTGCGAGGGCGATCCGCGGGAACTGACGAACGCATCGGCGCTCGAGCGATTTCTCGCCGGCGGGCTCGCGGCGCTGGCCGCGTTGGAGTTGTTGTTGCTGCTGGGCGTTTCCGCCCCCGCGATTTCTTTGGTGGCGAGGGTGAGGACCGTTCCCGCGGGGAGCCTGGCTTTCGGGCGGGGCGCCTTCGGCGGAGTCGCCGCCTTCGATGCCTTCGCCTTCGGAGAGTCCGGCCTCTTCTTGGAGGTCGCCTTCGTCTATACCGGCTTCGGACGATTCGGCTTCGACTACATCCGCGACGTTTCCGTCGACGTCCGCAAAATGCTCGGCGAAATGATCAGCCGCATTCACCGGTCCGCTGTTCGAATTTCCGGACGCGGGAGTATCGAGACCACCGTCAGTGGCCTGCGTTTCGGTTTGCGAGGAGTTCGGAGGGCGGCGCCGTCCGTTTCGCGGTTTGCGTGGAGCTCGTGGTCGAATCATGCGAAGCACCCAACGCTTCTCATAAAATCGCCTCGATGCGAAAATGAATTACGCTCGGATTTAGGATTGGACGCGTTTTTCCAGATCGAGCAGGGTCCGTTTGACGTTCTCCCCACCGGCGAACCCGGCTAGGCTTCCGTCCGACCCGATGACTCGGTGGCAGGGAACGACGATCGAAATGGGGTTTCGACCGTTCGCGGCGCCGACCGCCCGGCAGGCTTTCGGGGAGCCGATCCGTTTCGCTTGGTCCGCGTAACTCCGCGTCTCGCCAAAGGGAATCCGGCGGAGGGCCTTCCAAGCCCGCTTCTGGAACGCCGTCCCCGAGGGGTCGAGCGGAAGATCGAATTCGGTCCGGCGACCGGCGAAGTACTCCTTCAACTGGCGTTCGGTCTCCCGGAGGAGGGGGTGACCGGGCTTCGGGGTGGCTTCGGCCAGCTTTACCCGACCGACCTTTTCGTTCTCCCAAAGGATCGCGACTACCGCGGTATCGGTCGCGACGAGGCGCAGAATTCCGACCGGAGTGGTCATATCCTTCAGGTAAAGGGGAGAGTCGGACGTCTTCGTCTTCTTCATTTCTTGTTTCTTTCGATTCGAGAGCGATTCCTTCCGCGAGACGTTCAGGCGTCGGGAAAAGTCGGACCAGGAGTTCACTCACGGGATGCGAGATCGTCTCGCCGTAATTTTCGATGAGCGCCGTAAGCCGGATCGTCGCTTCGGTCTTCCACTGACTTCCACTCTAGCGTAGATTACTCGCCATTTTTAGACATGCTCATTTGTCCGCTTAAAATCAAGCGACTAGAATCGAAACTAAAAATTGAAGTAAGTGTTATACCCGAACGGATTCGCCTTATCTTTGGATTTTTTGTCGGCCATGGAGACGACCGCTTCGCCGCAGTTATCCAGACTGAAAGTGGATTTGTTCAGGGGAATCCAGGCCGTGCATTCAAATTGTAACGCCATTTCGGTTCGCGGCAGCTTCACGGTAATGACCGCACTTCGTCCGGTGCCGCCTTCGTTCAAGGCTACACTCGCGGCGTTCATGACTTTCAAAAGCGGATTGTTGTAGTTTTTGACGGTGACTGAAATCACGTCGTAACCGGCGCCTTCAAATTGCTTTTGAACCGCGGCTTCGATTCGATTACTCGCGCTGTCGGCGAATGCGGCCGGAACCAGAAGGAGGGAGAGAATCGCGATGAAATTTAAACGTGAGAGTTTCATAAAGGTTCCTTCAGTTTGCTCAAATGGATATGAATTCGGGACCCATAATGCGAGGGGCATGCCAGAAAGCCACCCCAAAAAGATCAATATTTTCAAAGATTGAAAGAGAGCCGACCCGCCAGTTTGGAGTTTGAAGCGTCTACGAAATAGGCAGATGTGTAAGTGGGAATGGCAGAGTTTTAGAACTGAAGGATACCCCGAATGCTGTTTATGCATAGGGTCATTCCTGTGATTGGATCCTGTTTAAACGAAATCGCCACCTTGCCCGGAGCTAGTGTGTCGCCGACTGAGCCGAACTTTCATTCTCGCATTGCAGGGCCCATACTCGCCCGACATGCGCAGTTTCGCTTCACCCCTCATCGCTTGGACCGAGAAAGGTCTCTACTGCGAGGCCGGAGGATTTTACATCGATCCCCACCGCGTCGTCGACGTGGCGGTGGTCACGCATGCGCATAGCGATCACGCTCGGCGCGGATCGAAGCATTACATCACCGTCGACTCCGGCATCGGACTTCTGAAGGCGCGTATCGGGAAAAAAATTTCGGCCGAAGGTCGGCGATACGGCGAGCGCTTCCGCCTCGGCGACGTCACGGTCAGCTTTCATTCCGCCGGCCACATCCTTGGCTCCGCCCAAGTTCGGGTCGAGTACGGCTCCGAAGTCTGGGTCGCTTCGGGCGACTATAAGCGCGATCCCGATCCGTCCTGCGAACCCTTCGAATCGGTGAAGTGCGACACCTTCATCACCGAAGCGACGTTCGGAACTCCGAAGTACCGATGGAATAAGGATGCACGCCACGGTGAGGACCTCGCACGGTTTTGGGAAGAGACTGCAGAAACGGGAAGAAACGCGATCGTGTTCGGATATTCGCTCGGTAAGGGCCAGCGGATTCTTGCCGAAGTGGCACCGTATGCCGTCGATCACCCCGTTTTGATTCACCGTTCGATGGTGGAGCTTACGGAGTGTTACCGCGCGGAAGGTCGCGTACTTGCGCCGACTCGTCCGCTCGATGAAGCCATCGCAGAGGCGGAGACGACCGGTACGCCGCTCAAGGGAGAACTCATTCTCGCGCCGCCTTCAGTTCTCGACGAATCGTGGGCGAAGTGGCTCGGTGATTACCGAACGGCTTTCGCATCGGGGTGGATGCAAACCGGCGGCTGGGGCCGTGGAAAATACGACCACGGTTTCGTGATGTCGGACCACGCCGACTGGAATGATCTGAACCAGACGATCCGCGAAAGCGGCGCGACGCGCGTATTCGTCCAACACCGAGACGGCGCTTTGGTGCGCCACCTACGGTCGCTCGGCATCGAAGCCTACTCGGCGGATGATCTCGTGCCGGAAGCATTCGCGCGGTTACCGGCGAAGACGCTGGACCTTTTTAGCCAACCTTCTACTCCTTCTGAGGGCCAGTCCCTTTGAGCGAAGCCCTCACCCTGAAACTTTCGATTCGTGACTTCTCCGTCCCGTGCCCGCGGACGGGGAGTATCGACACGCATTCGGGTTACGGACGTGCAGCACTCGATGGAATCGAAATTCATCAAGAGACCCAGAAAAAGCACGCGAACCTCGATCCGCTTTACGAGGCGGAAGTTTCGATCGCTCGGACTTTCGAGCGGGATGGCTATTTCATCACCGTCGAAGGACGGCTCGACGGAATCTTTCGTCACGAGACTCCCGTCATCGAAGAAATTAAATCGACGTTTAATCTCTTCGAACTTCGAAAGGCGATCGACGAAGCAGGGACGGATCATCCTTACGTTCGGCAGCTTCTGACCTACGGCTATTTTTATTTCAAGGACACCGACGTCGTACCGGAGCTCACCCTCCATGTCGTTTCTTCCCGAAACCGCGAGACGATCGATCTGCCGTTTCCGCTCGATGTCGGGGCCTACGAAGCCTGGCTCGACCTCCGGTTAACCGAACTCGCCGAAGAAGCCGTCCGAATCGAAAAGCGCATCACGCGCCGGAAAAAAGTCGCGACCGATTTCGCCTTTCCGTTCGAAAAACCCCGGACTGGCCAGCGCGAACTCGTCGCTCGGGTCGCCGAAGGCGTGGCGGCGAAACGTCACCTGCTCGTCCAAGCCCCGACCGGTCTCGGTAAAACAGTCGGCGTGCTTTATCCGAGTTTAAAGGAAGCGCTCTCGCGTGGGCAGTACGTGATTTACGTTACCCCGAAAAATTCCCAGCACGCCGTCGCCGAAGAAGCGGCCGCGAAGTTCCAAGACACGGGCGCCACGGTGAAATCCCTTACGCTGACCGCGAAGTCGAAGATCTGCATGAAAGCCGAGCCGCTTTGTAATTCGAAGTACTGCGAGTACGCGAAAGACTATTATACGAAGGTCGCCGAGAAAGGCCTTCTCGAGCAGCTCGCCAAAAAGAAGAAACTCTCCGCCAAGGTCTTCAAGAAAATGGCCGAGGAGCACGAGGTCTGCCCGTTCCAGCTCCAGATCGACGCGCTCTCCTGCGCGGACGTCGTGATCGGCGACTATAATCACGTTTTCTCGGGTTACTCCGCGCTCTCGAAGCGCCCGGAGATTTCGTTCTCCGAAGACGGTAAACCGAACCTCGTCGTCGATGAAGCCCATAACCTTCCCTCGCGGACGATGGACTATTTCTCGCCCGCGCTATCTAGTGCGACCCTCGAGCGGATGCGAGAAGAATTCCGTGAACTTCCGATGCGGTTCGCTCGCGACGGCGCCGAACTTCTCGACGAATGTATCTCGGTGATCGGCGATCTCCGCCCCGCCGATAAAAAGGTTCCCGCGAAAATCACACCGCCGCTCGAACCGTTCGCCGAGCTCGACGGAAAACTCCGAACTTATTTAAACTCCTACCTCGAATCCGACTCCGAAATTCAGCCGCGCGATCCCGTTCTTCGGCTCGTCTTTTACTGGGCATCGTTCACCGAAATGCTCGAGACGCTTTCGATGGGGGATCACCCCGAGTTTTTCATCACGTTCCAAGACGAGCCGGCCTGGCGCCCGACCGAGATTTCCGGTCCGACCGTAAAAATCACGTGTTGTGACGCTTCGAAAATGATCGCTCCGAAGTACGCCGAGTATCAAAGCGTCGTCGCGTTCTCGGCGACCTTAAAGCCGTTCGAATTCTACTCGAAGCTCTCGGGGCTCGAATCGCCGAATCTCGACGTGCTCGAATTCGAGTCGCCTTTCCTACGCGAGAACCGCAAGCTCCTCGTGATCCCGCAGATCTCGACGAAGTACTCCGACCGCGAGCGAAACTACGGAAAGATCGCGGAAACGATTCGACGAGTTTCCGAGCTGAAGAAAGGGAACTACCTCGCATTCTTCCCGAGTTTCGATTTCATGCGGAAAGTAGCGGCCCTCATGAAGCCGCCCGCGGGTTTCCGGATGGTTTTGCAGGAACGCGAAATGCGGGCGAATGACGTCGAAGACGTCCTGAACGATCTTCGGTTGGCTTGGGATCCGACGCTTCTCTTCGCGGTTCAGGGCGGAATTTTTTCCGAAGGCGTCGATTATCCGGGGGATATGGTGATCGGCGCGTTCGTGATCGGGCCGCCGCTCCCGAATTTCGATATCGAGCGCGAGACGATGCGAAAGTACTACGAAGGGAGTTACGGCGAGGGTTTCGAGTACGCGTACTCCTACCCGGCGATGGCGAAGGCGGTCCAGGCCGCCGGTCGGGTGATCCGGTCGGAAACGGATCGTGGAGTCATCATCCTCATGGATCGGCGATTTATGGATGCCAGCTACGTGAAATCGATGCCGAAAGACTGGTTTACTGACAGCCCACGCGAGCTCGTGTCGAACGGGATCCTCTCGGACATTTCGACCTTTTGGGAAAACGGCCAAAGTGATAAGCCCCCTTCAGTTTAAAAGGGGATTTCCATGGCTCTCGTTACTCTACGCACGAAACTCGGCGAATCTAGTCCTACCGATCTAAGAATTTCGGTTCAAGACCGGACCTATGAACACCTGATGGTGACGATCTCGCCCGAAGTTCGCGTCTCCGCGTTTTTCGACGCGAACATCCCCGAAGTCGCCGCCGAGTACGCGGAGATTTTCCTCACCGAAGAGTGCCCGTTCATTTCGGTCATTACGAAAGTCATTCCTGGTAGCCGGAAGCGGAAAGACATCGTCCTTCCCGGTCCGATGAGCCAAGGCGAGCAGCTTACCCTCATCGTCGAGCGTCGGCGGAAGTAATCGTCGGATTTTTGACGCTCGCTCGGCTGTTTCCATGCGGCCCTCGCCCGACCTAATATAGAGGGAATGATCCGCGACGGGCTGAACGAAATCTTCCGACGAAAACCGGGACGCTACGAATCCATCGATGGCATTCGTGCACTTGCGGTCATCTGGGTGATTTTTTTCCACGTCCTCTTCTGCTGGGGAGAGTTTGTCTCTTCGTCGGCTTACGAATCAGTCGTTCACTCGTCTTGGAACTGGTTCTGGACGAAGGGCTATCTCGCGATCAATCCGTTCTTCGTGATCTCGGGGTTTCTGATCGGTGATCTTCTTTTAGGGGAGTATGCAAAAAAGGGTGGAATCGCACTTCGTGGCTTTTATATTCGTCGGTTCTTTCGATTGGCCCCTGCGTACTATTTGATTCTTGGCGGCTTCGCTGCCTTTTGGTTCTACGATCCGTCGCTTTACACGATTCGCTACCTCTGGACGAATCTCATCTACATCAATAACTGGTTTCCGCACGCCGGGAAGCCGGCGATCTGGGCGTGGTCGCTCGCGGTCGAAGAGCAGTTCTATATTCTTTGTCCGCTTTTCATCCTGTTCCTGATGCGTAGAAAACTTCCCGCCGGGAAAGTGATCCTCTTACTGATCGCGGCCTCGATCGGATGGAACTACTACGGCGCGATGACGAAAGGGCCGTTCCGCGTGATTTACCATCCACCGGATGATCTCGCGGCCTACTTTCACTTCTTCGATGAGACCTACGCGAAGACCACGACGCGGGCGAGCGCGCTCCTCATGGGTGTCGGCTGCGCGTTTTTAAGACGCGACGACGCTTGGATGGCACGGCTTCGGTCTGGGCTCGGAACGGGCCTGATGACGTTCTTCTTTTTCGCGATCAGTTTCATCTCCTATAATCCAGCCTTCCTGCCGCCCGGTGGGAGTGAGTCGAAACCGATCATCACCGCGCTTTTTAACCCGCTCTCGGCGTTCTCGTTCGCGTGCCTCGTGATGCTGCTCCAAACCCGCCGAGGTTTTGGTGGGGTCGCCGACCGACTCTTGGGCGCGAAAATTTGGTTCCCGTTTGCGCAGATTTCGTATGGGCTTTATCTCCTTCACTGCATCGTGACCGACACCTTCTACCGACTTCTTCCGCCGGCCGCTGAGATTACGCTTGGGCGGCTTACCTTGAATGCATTCGCGATTCTCGCGATTACGACCGTGCTTGCGATCGGGATGAACGTGCTCGTCGAAACTCCGATGCGAAAATACGGTTACCGACTCGCGAAGAGGAATATATGACGGAGCTTGCGAATCACAGCTGGTTTGAGTTCTTCATCGGCGCGGTGATTTTCCAGTACCTTCGCTACCTCGTACTCTGCGGCGGGCTCTTTTACGTTTTCTGGATTTGGTTAAAGCCCTGGACGGCGAAGCGAAAAGTCCACCTGTCTGAATTTCCTCGTGCGGACCTCTGGCGGGAAGCTCGCGATTCGTTCTGGTTTTGCGTGATCACCTCGGTGCCGATCGCCTTCGCGCTCGTCCCGGAGTACCGGGGATACACGAAACTCTACTTCGATATTCACGCGCATCCGATCTGGTGGATGCCGGTGAGTTTCCTGCTCCTGCTCTTCGGTCAGGACGCGTACTTCTACTGGGTTCACCGCCTGATGCACACGCGCTGGATCTATAAACACATCCATTCGGTGCACCATAAGTCGCTGAATCCGAGTCCGCTCACCGCGTTCGCGATGCATCCCTTAGAGGGTCTTCTTCTTTTTGGGTATATCTTTAGCTTCGTCTGGATCGTGCCGACCCACTTCGCGGTGTTTACGCTCTTCCAGATCGTATCGATGGCCCTCAACATTAACGGCCACTTCGGGGCGGAGTTTCAGCCGGAGTCTTGGAAACGGGTTCCGTTCTTAAAGCACATGAATCGTTCGACCCACCACACGGGCCACCACCGATTCTTCACGGTGAACTACGGCCTTTACTTTACGCTCTGGGACCGATGGATGAAGACCTTCAAGGAGAATCTCGGAAAATGAACGGCACCTTTAAACTCCTTGCCTCGCCCGGTACGGGATCGGCGATCATCGAAGCAATGCTCGTCATGAAGGGTCTTCCGCACTCGATCGAAGATTTTCAGTACGACCGCATAATCGCCGGGGATCCAGCGCTTATGGCGAAGAATCCGCTTTCGGAAGTTCCGGTGCTCGTACTTCCCGATGGGACCGTGATGACGGAGACGATCGCGATTCTGATCTTCCTCGACGAGTTCATACGTGAAGGAACCGGAATTCGCGATCGGCTCGTGCCCCCCGCGGGGACTTCGGAGCGTGCACGGGTTTACCGCTGGGCGAGTTTCATAGCCGCTACGATCTATCCGACCTTTACGTACGGTGATTCACCCGAGCGGTGGGTGAGTGGCGAGGCCATCGGCCAGGAACTCGTGACGAGCACCGATGCTTATCGGAAAGAACTCTGGCAGATGGTCGAAGCGGAGGCGGCGGGCGCGGCCTACTGGATGGGTGATCAGCTCACCATCGTCGATCTCTATATCGGGGTCATGTACTACTGGCGTCCGGGACGCGCGTGGTTCATCGCGCATACCCCGAAGCTCGCTCGAATCGCATCGAACGTGGCGAAGCACCCGAAGCTCGCCGGAGTCTGGGCACGGAATTTTTCGAGTTAAAACAGTTCGGCCCATTCGAGACCGAACCTACTTATTTGTAAATCCTGCTTCGGCGTCGAGTGCCTGGCTTTCGGCCGCCATGGCGTCCATTTCGCTCAAACCTTCACAGATCTTCGGGCACTCGGATTCCGGAACGTCTTCGGCGTCGCGGAAGAGGACTTCTGCCCCGTGGACGACTTCGCAGCCGTTATAGGATCCATTCTCACTTTGCATCGGGATCGAAGCGCAATCGCTCGCGAGGGCGGACCCGAATGAGAGCGCGACTAATAAACTGATAATGAAAGTGAAGATGAAGCGAGACGAGTTCATTTGGACACTATTCCCGAATGGTGTTTGAAGCGCTGGCGGAAGTCTTAGCAGTCGGAGCTTGGCCACCCATCTCGGCCATAATGCCGCAGACTTGGGTGCAGCCTTCGGCAGAGGACTGAGCCGCGCCGACGGTGAACTCACGATTTCCCATTTTCACATGGCAGCCTTGATAGGCGCCTTCTGTCGTCTTTTGGATTTCGGAGGTACAGCCCGTAGCTGCGTTGGCATCGACGGCGAGACCGGCGCTGACTATCAGAAGTCCCAGGAGAGCGACCGAAAGAGCTCTGAAATTTTTTGTGTTTCCCATACCACTATTACATACGAGAAAGATGCCGTGACACACCCCAGGTAAGTCCGCGAAACTCCGGGCACGTTTAGAGTGGGTCTAAGCGGACGCATTTTAAAGGGTTATACAGCTGACTTCTTCTTGGTCAAAAGGCCCCAAACGTCCTGAAACTCCCAGTCGGTGATCTTGCGTTTGCTCACTCGAGCCGCTCGCCCGAGACTCTTCAAACCGGCTTTCGAATCTCCGAGAACCGCGTGGGCCATCGCCTCTATATAGTGGGGAAAGTAGTACGTTTCCCGAGCGAGATCATATCGACGCCAGGATGCGAGGGATTTTCGGGCCCAATTTTTCGCGCGAACGTCCTTGTTCGTGAGTCTCCGCATCGCTTCGAGACTCGCGCCAAGTCCCATCGCATAGTAACCCTGGCGATCGCCCCTGCCGGAGAGTCGTCGGCCGAACCGAACCATCGCGGGGAAGGCCTCGGATTGATAATAGTAGTTCAGGCAAATTCCGAATCGGGTTTTCGGGGACTCTCCGCTGAGGGAGCGCGTGAGGGGTTTCAGAATCCGGATCGCCTCACGTTTAAGCTTCCGCTTTTTCGCGGGAGGAAGTTCGTCGGCCCAATCGCCGAGAATTTTCGCGTACTGGTACTGACAAAATACGTCATTCGGATATTCACGTCGGGCGGCAGCGGCGATCGGGAGGGCCGCTTGGTAGTTCCCCCGTCGGATGTAGCTACCGATTTTCTCGGCGACCGCATCCTTCCATTCGGAAGTCGGGCGCGGGGGTTTCATTTCGACTTTTCCCCGAGGATCTTTTCGATCTCTTCCCTCGAGTGAACTTTCCCTTTACCAACTCCCGGGCAAAAGCTTTTCACTTCGCGGCTCCAAGCCTTCGCGTTCATATTTTCCGGCCAAAATGGCCAGGTTCGGCACTGGGCCGGGCGAGCTTCGTAGACCGAGCAGCGCTTTCCGCGGAGGAAACTGCAGTCTGCTTCGGGAAGTTTTAAGTGTAAGTGACCTTCCGTGGTCTCACAATGCTTCCGTGTAAACATGGAAGTCGTTAGGCCGAAGAACTTCGCGAAGCGTTTCCGATCCTCGGGCGTTAAATAGACATAACCGTAAGCGCCGCGAGAAGTACAGCATTTACCGGAGCCCTGACATTCGAATCGAATTCCTTCAGCGAAAAAACTCGGATCCGGTTTAGTCATTTTTTCCTTCGCGGAGTTTTCCGAGTTCGCGATCGACGTATTCTTTTTCTTCGACGGCCGCGATCCATTCATTTTCGGTCTTCGAGAGCACCGCTTGGATTTTTCCCATTTCCTCGATCGTTCCACGAGAATCGGGGGCGGCGTCGCCATTCGCCGAGTGCAGTTTACCGTTTAGAACTTCGAGCGCTGCAATACCGTCGACCATCCGCTTATCGAGCGTCTTGATTAAATATTCGAGTTGGCGTTGGCGCTTATCGAGCGTTTTTTGGGCTTCGCGGTACGCGAGGCCGTCTGATTTATTCGTCGACCCCGAGGCGGCCGTAGCCGGAGCAGACTTAGCGGAAGATTTTTTTCCGGCTCCGTCTTTTTGAAGGGTGAAGAACGCGCCTCGTTCGATGCTCCATACGTATTCATCGTAGGACCCGGGATAGAGGTTCGCCTGACCTCCGGAGATTTCGAGAATTTTCGTACCGATCCGGCGGACGAATCCACGGTCGTGACTAACGATGACGAGCGCGCCGGGAAAACCCGCTAGGGCCTGGGTGAGGGCTTCGACCGTTTGGAAGTCGAGATGGTTCGTCGGTTCGTCCAGCACGAGGCAGGACGATTTTTGGAGGAGAAC
>JBBQMV010000018.1:0-17221 GCA_038329315.1 Bdellovibrionia bacterium
GCTTGGTGGGTCACGGACGTATTTTCTTTCAGCCCTTTAAAGGCCGGACTGACTTTTTTGGTGATGGGGGTCGCGCTTTCTCTCGGATCTGCGAAGCCCTTCGTAAAAGTCTTTTGGATCTTGGGAGCGATCGGATTTCTCGGGATGGAGTGGGCGCTTCGCTACCCGTCGATGATATGGTGGCTCGCACTCGCAGTCGTGGGATACTGGTGGGGCTCCTACGTTTCCGTGGCCTTCGGAAAATTAGGCTGGGGTGAATCTCGGTCGATTGGAAAATGGAATAGTATCTGGCTACTCGCGGCCGAAATTCCTACCGCTTTCGTGCCCATCATTATCTGGCAGTGGCGCGATCCTTGGGATTTCCGCCGATTTATTTTAGGGGGCGGACTCCTCGTCGCTTCGGTCCTGGGCTATTGGTTCGGGATTCGTAAGCCGAGTCGCGCTTAGGCGACGGCCGAGATTCCCACGGGGACTTCCGGGAGGTTCAGTTCTCTCCGAATGTCAGCGAGGGGCTGATACCAAAGATTTTCCCACTTCACCGCGAGGAGCGGGCTGGCATTTACTCCGAGATTCCAACCCTCGCTGACCGCATTGAAAAAATTTCCAAGTTCTTCAGGTTTTTTGAAGAGCGCGACAAACAATCCGACGCCGATGAACAACGCATTAAAGGGGCTACGAATCTGCGCCACGTAGAATGCCGAAATTTTCATTTCGCCCAGTAGATCGGTGTCCGCCCCGACGACGAGGTGCCAGACGTCGTGAGTTTGGGGGCAGCGCTTACGGGCGTAGGCGAAAATGTCATCGTTTGGATCGGGGTATGGAATATAGTAATCCGATTTCAAGCCACGGGCTTTCATGAATGCGCCGTAAGCGTGTCCGAGCGTTCCCTCGGGTAGCCCTGAAAGGGACTCCACGTTATACGTGCCTGGATAGAGATACCGTTCTTGGACGAGCGCCATGACGCTCGCATCGCTCTGAATTTTTTCTTCGGCGAGACTAAAGGAGCGGTGATTGCGAAACGTTCCGAGTTTGAAAATCGGGCTGACGTCATTCGGCTTTAAAAATAGGCGAAAGACGGCCCAAGGCAACCGGATGAGATCGATCGTGATGCGATAGGCGCGCTTCAGGCGTAAGAGGAGGCTCATATAGATACTGCTTATGGAGCATCGAGTGTGCCACCGTAAGGACTTGATACTCTTAGGAACGACCTACCGAAGGTGACCAAGGTTTAGACGGGTGACTGAGGTTCGACTTCTAAATCGAGAGCCTCCGCGTTACGACCTTTTTCTTTCGCGCCCCATTTGCGGGTGATAAACGAAGCGAATGCAAAAACTCTTCCCCCGCAAACTCGCCCTTCTCGCCGGTCTATTCGCGCTTCTCGTTTCGATGCCGCTCGCATCGAACCAAGCGTCGGTTCCTTCGAGCCGGTACCGTTTTTATGTTCAAGCGAAGTCTCGCGCCGACGTTCGCCGCCTCTCCGGCTGGCTGAACAAGAACGAGTTCGACGTCGCCGGCGTGAACCTCCACACCGGAATCCTCGAAGTTCTGACCACCGATACCGGCGTCGCGTTCCTCAAGGATCACGGTCTCACCGGCCGACTCGTCTCCGTGCAAATCGCCGGCGGCCGTTCGGCCAGGCTGACTGGCCTCGATGCCCGCTACCTTGATCCGGCGAAAGTCGCGAAGCGTCTCGCCGACATCAATGCGAAATATCCGACGGTCACCCGCGTGATCGAAATCGGACGCTCGTTAAATGACCTCCCGATCCTTGGCCTCATCATTTCGACGACGCTGGATACTTCCGATCCCGCCTTTCATGAAAAGCCGACCGTCCTCGTCGATGGCATGCACCACGCGCGTGAAATCATGACCCCGGAAATCGTCCTCGACATGGCCGACACGATTCTCGCCGCGTCCGCCCGGAACGTCCGCGCCCATAACATCGTCTCTGGGATTAACCTTGTTCTCGTACCGATGGTGAACGTCGATGGAAACACGAAGGTCTGGAACGACGATAATATGTGGCGGAAAAACGCCCACGCTCAAGCTAAGTCTGTCTTCGGCGTCGACATCAACCGGAACTATCCCTACCGCTGGGCAAACTGCGACGGTTCTTCTTCCGATAAGGGCGCGCAGGATTACCACGGCGCTTCGGCCGCGAGTGAACCCGAGACTCAAGCCCTCATGAATATCGCCGACCGGATTCACCCGATGGCCTCGCTCTCGTATCACTCGTACAGCGAGCTTGTGATCTATCCGTTCGGATGCGACGGCGAGTTTACTTCTGAAAACGCTCTCCTTTCGAAGCTCGGAAGCGAGATGGCGAATCTCCTCCCGAGCGACGATGGTAAAGGCCATTACACTCCGGGCACGCCGTGGCAGCTCCTCTATGCCGTCGACGGCGATTCGATGGGTTATCTCTTCGCCACCTACGGCGCCGTCGCCTACACGTTCGAAGTAAACCAAGACTTCCAACCGTCCTACAACGTCCGCGAACCGACGCTGAAGAAGCACCGGGCCGCCTGGTCGTACTTCCTCGACCAGATCCAGCAGCACCTCGAAACGTTCCACGTCCAAGACGCGAGTGGAAAACCCATCGCTGCGGATATCGAGATTAAAGAGATCCCGCACACCAAGGGCGAGCGCTCGTTCGCGACGAACATCGCCGGAAACTACTTCAAGGTTCTTCTGCCGGGCCAGTACACCGTGCACGTCACGACGAAAGACGGCCGTTCCGGAAGCGCCGACCTGATGATGGCCGATTCGCCGAGCCGGACGACGATCACCGTTCAGTAATTACGGTTCACTGCTATCGCCCGGAAGTAGGTTCTGCGGAACGTCGTAGAACCTTTTCGGTTTCTTATTTCCGAAGTCGAGTACCCAGGTCCGGTCGTAGACCTGGCCGTTCCATTTGTTCGGAGCATCCTTGTATCCGAACGCCTTCACGATATCTGGAATGACTGAGTGTTCCCAGCAGATGAGCACGACTTTCCCGTCGATCCTCGGGTC
The DNA here is from genome assembly GCA_038329315.1 of Bdellovibrionia bacterium. Lineage (GTDB taxonomy): Bacteria > Bdellovibrionota > UBA1018 > UBA1018 > UBA1018 > JACMQW01. The sequence goes on from JBBQMV010000018.1 coordinate 3,010, forward strand.
GTCCATAATTTGGGCGACCATCTTCTCGTATTGATCACGGGTGTAGTCGAGGTTCAGCGGGATATTCAACTTTCTCGCGAGCGGCGTGACCGTCTGGATCGCACGGACCGAGCTGCCTGCTTTCTTCTGGGCCATTGGAAAAATAAAAGTGGGTGGTCCAAATTTCGTGACATTTGGATTCGTCAGAAAATAATTCACGAGTTTCTCGGCGCGCGCGCGCCCCTTCGGACTTAGCTGGCCGTTATCTTTCGGGCTCGGATCTTCGGGCGCGCTATCGGGAACCCCCACCGGCTTTTCCCCGTGGCGGATGATAATCACTTCCGCGGGCGTCGCGAAAACATGAGGGGTGAAAACGAGAAGAAGGCCAAGAATACTGAGAAAATTCTTCATTCCGAAATTTTAGCATCGAAATAGCTCACGGCGCAAACCGGGCAAAATGTATCGATTAATCGCGGCGAGCGCGGCGAATGAGGACCGCGGCCGGCTTCTTTTCAGCGGGAGCGACGGTGGGAATTTCTTCCACAGTTTTCCGAACACGTTTCACCGGCTTCGCCTCTTCCGCCAGAATTTGGGCCCACTCGGCCTCGGACGGAGCTGTGCGCTCTTCCGCCCAGCTTTCCCGGTGATTCATCATCGGCGCGTGCGCATCCCAACAGGAGACCGTACAGAACGCGAGGCCGGTCCGCTTTCGATTGCAGGTCGAGACGTTACAAACCCAGTAGAGGGCCTTGAATTCGATCGTCTTTTTGCAGCTGCTGCACTTCTTCCACATCGAAGACTAACCTGCGAGTTTCGAGAACCATTCTTTAATGTCGGAAAACCGATTCCCCATAGCGCGAGTCGTCTGGGTCCGTTTCTTCTTTAGATTGCGGAGCAGGCGACGAAGCTTCGACCAGTCATTCGTCGTGTTATCGTCGGCCCATTGGAGTCCGAGGAACTGTTTGCCGGCTCCGGTGTCCTTTTCCCAAACGATCTGGGACTTCAGATGGTACGAATCGCCTTCGTATTGGAACTCGAGCGAGACGATTTCGTTTTTCAAGTAGCCTGTATCGAGCGTTTCGAGTCCGGCGCCGCCGGTCGCGACGTCCTTTAGCAGAGCTTTCATCGGGGATCCGCCGGTTCGCGTAACCGAAGCGGTCAGGTTCACCACGAAGCGTGGACTGGTTTCCCACCAGCGAAGACGCGGATTGAAGTACACTGACCGTGTTTTCGAGCGAAGAAGCGTGGCGATCGCGATGAGACAAATCAGGTTCGTGAGCACGAGCGGAAGAACCGGGTCGGTCTGGTTCGATGCGATGAACTCCATAATACCGCGGACGATCAAATAAATCGTTCCGAGAATGACAACATAGAAGCCAGGCTTTCGAGTCAGGAAGATCAGAATGCCGAGGACGACCGGCAGTACGAAAATTTCGAACTTCCGAAGTTCGGGGCTGAGAGCCCAGATTTCATTGAAGGTCGCGCCGAAGGAGAGGTGGTAAACGAACGCGGCGATCGCGATGTAGATGATTGGTGAGAAGAGCTGGAGAAACGCAATTAAGACAATCGGCCATGGCCTACGGTTCATATTCGAGGACTCCTCGGACGTAAGTCCGACTCGCGTTCACTGCTTCTATGCTTCTCAGTCTATGCGGCGCTTCGGGATTTGCAAAGTGACGGAGATTTGACGATTATCCGTCGCGCTTCGCGATCTTCTGCTTGTAGAACTTTTTCGTCGCGACGTAGAGCGACTTTCGGATCTCGGCGTACTCGAGGCCGTCTACGTCGAGGTAGTGGACGACGAGGTCGAACGTATATTCACCCTCGGCGAGCGCCTTCCGTTTGATGTCCTCGGTGGTTTCGGCCGAAAGGCGAAGCTTCGCGTAGAGCGTCCGGGTGCCTGGTCGCTTAAAACGGATGAGGGCCGCTTTGTCCCAGACGATGAAGTCGTCGCCGAGAATCTGCATCAGCATGAGCATGTAAAACGGATCGATCGAGGCGTAGATGCTTCCGCCGAAGGTCGTGCCGACATAATTTTTCGTTCGCCACGAGAGCGGGAGGCGGATGTCCACCTCCCGAAAATCTGGGGAAATCCGTGATACGCGGCCACCCGTCCCGCGGATACAGGGCCAGAAATTCACCATGAGACGAAAGAGACTAGCGTTTCGCATGTCCACGCGTACGGTACGGAATGAGCGGTCCGACTTCGTCCGCGAAAGCCGGAGCGGCGAGTGGGCACAGTCCGAGAATAATCAGGCAGGCGATGAAGCGCTTCATATTTTACAGATCGGGATTTTCGGGTGAAAACTGAGGGTTCGTCAGGGATTTGACGGAGGGGTCAGTTACGGGCGGGAATTGTCCTCGTCGCCGTTCACTCCGATGAGGTTTCCGAAACTGAGCTTTTCCGTAATTTTCGCGTAGCTTGTGCGTTCGCCACGGGTCGCCCAGCTGTGGACGGCCTTTACGAGAACCATGTTCGTATCCTGGTCGGTGTAACCCGTCGAAAGCCCGCTCGTGAGAATATCGAGCTGCTTCGTACCCTTCGGGTCCGTGGCCGAGGCTTTCCACTGAAGGTAGCTATCGTTGTAGTACGCATACGAAGTGCAGCTATTAAAAAAGAAAACTTGGTAGATCGACGGATCCGACACGGGGGTCATCCCGCGGTCCTTCTTCAGATTCTCGAGCGAAAGGTAATCGCCTAAGCCCGAGTGGCCATCGTAGATCATCATCGCGTCGTTCTTCAGCGCGTCTTGGTAGAGCGCGAAGAACCCGCTCGAACCGGTATCCGTCGAATTTCCGTAAAACAGGCGAACTTCCAGGCGGCCCGCCGGCGTTTCCTTCGAGAAAAGAGAAGCGTATGGATAGCCGGAAATCGATTTACTACGTTTGATCTCGCCGTCGATTTTTCCGGCCTTCGCGATCGCCTTCATGTCCTCCTTCGAAATCTTCGATTCCGAGAAGCCGAGGTCGAGCATTTCCTTTCGCATCGATGCGAACTGCTCGGCGCCGGGATCGCGGCTCCGGAGCGGCTTACTCGAAGTGCCGTCGTCGAACTTCCCGATCAGCACGGAAAGCGGAATGACTTTCTTTCCTTCGCGCATTTGGACCAGGCGGTCGTACTCGGGATAAGTCTCGGCCGCGGAGGCGCCGGCCTTCCAAGCGAAGGTCGCCGTCAGGCGGAAATAGTCGCGGCCCAGGGCAAGCTTGCAGCCTTCGCGGTCCGGGCTCCAAAAATACCAGAAGTACTCCGGCTCGGGATCCGTGTCGTCGGTGCACGCGTTCGGCGTCGAAGGATCGTTCTCGGCGACCGCGTCGGTCGCAATCGTTTCCGCATGAAGCGGAAGGTAAAGCGAGTACGGCGCGATCGGGCCGGCGGTCATCAGGACGGTGCCCGTATAGTGATACGAAACCTCGTAGACGTCTTCATGCCCGGAAACCGGGAGTGTCGACGTGATCACGATCTGGTGATCGTTCTTCGGAACCGCCGGACGATCCGAGTTCGTCATCGATCCGAAGAGGTACTTCACCTGGAACTCGATCGCCTTCTTGGCGTCTTCTGCGAGCGGAGCGCGGTGCGAGTCGAGACGAATCGCGGCGTCGAAGGTCATCGTCGTTTCGGCATTTCCGGCGCCCGTGTACGCCTGGGCGAAAAGCGGAATCGCGGCGAACAAAGCACAAGCCGAAGCGGCAAAACGATTCATAACTCGATGCGCTAGCACCCGTGAAGACCCAGATCAAACAAAAAAAAGGGCCCCCGCGAGGGAGCCCTTTTACGAGTTCTGGAGTCAGGCCCAGACTAGCGCCGTGATTAGTTGCCCTTGATGACGATGACGTCGGCGAAGCCGGTGAAAGGGCCGTCGCGAGTAATGATTTTCACGCTGTGTTTCGTCGTGATCGGAGCGAGCGAGAACTTCGCGTCGGTACCGTTCAGGCGGGTTTGGGCGCCCTGGATTTCGTAGCTTTCAGTTTCGCCCGTAGCGAGGTCGGCCATCTTCTTAAACTTCAGGGTGACCTTGCGAAGCTCAGAGCCGTCGACGACGTCGGTACGTACGCACTCGGTTTCAAACCAGGTGCAGACGCGAGGTTGGTCGATCGTTTCGACGTGGCACTCGCGAGTTGCCGGAGCGCAAGCTTGGCGATGCGTGCGTGGATCGATTTCGCGGCAAGCGCCGGGAATATCGCGGCAGACGTTACGAACGAGGTGAATGTATCCGCACTGCGCGCCGTTTTGGCCGGTGTGAGGAATTTGGGCATACTCGACGCAAACCGTGTTTTGGGTCGCGACCGGCATAGTGAGGGTGACTTTCGAAGGAGTGATCGAAGTCCGAATCAAACGAGCGTCCGAAGCTGGTACGGAGACGTCGCCCGCCGAGAGTAGAACTTCCGGAAGTGGCGCGCCGTCGGCCATCGCAGACGATGCCAATCCACAGGCGAGAAGTGCGGTCATACAAAGAGTAGAAACGAGATGTTTACGGAACGAAACTGGGGAGGACGTTGGGGACTTCATGGGAGGCTCCTAAAATAATTTTTCGTTTTCTCGCCACGCGCGAGTTACGCCCGGACACGTAGCGAACGCCGTACCAAGTTTCGCGCGCGGATCTAGGACTGTAAAGCCAATAATTTCAATAAGTTAGAAGGAATGAGAAAAGGCTGGGGACGGAGTGCACCAGAGCCACTCCGCTCATTTCCGCTTGTTTGCCCCATTTGGGGACAAAGCGGCTTGTCCGCCATTAGCGGAGGCCTGCCAGAAAGAGCTTGAGCCGATGTGTTTCGCAAACGTGAGCGAGTCATCGAACCGGCGATCGCACGCTTTGAACAAGTTCACGTGCGCAGGATCCTGATCGAGCGTCTCTTCCGAGAGGAGAATCGTCGTCTCGTTTCCGTCCGAACCCTTCGTCGTGCAGGCGTACTGGGCTCCGAGGCCTGAACTATAAAGACGGTTCACCTTATAGGTAATGCCCTGATCGACGACGGTACGGGGAAGGAGTGCACTCATGTCCGGAGCTTAAATCAGGTGGGAAGATTCGGGAAGAGGCCATCCACGGAAAGATAGCGTTCGCCGGTGTCGTAATTAAAACCGAGGATGGTCGCTCCTTTCGCGATTTCCGGGAGTTTCTTCGCGATTGCGGCAAGCGTAGCGCCCGTGGAAACTCCGCAAAAGAGAGCCTCCTCTTTAGCGGCGCGGCGCGTGTATTCGAACGCCGCTTCCTTCGAGACTTGGATGATTCCGTCGAGAAGTGACTGATCGAGGATCGAAGGAATGAACCCGGTGCCGATTCCCTGGATCGGGTGCGGGGAGTGCACTCCACCCGAGAGCACCGGCGAAAGATCCGGCTCTACGGCGTAAACCTTCAGGTTCGGGAATTTCTTTTTCAGCACGCGTGCGACGCCCGTGATGTGGCCGCCGGTTCCGACGCCGGTGATGATTACGTCGAGTCCGCTCGGAAAGTCCGCGATGATTTCTTCGGCCGTGGTTTTCGCGTGAATATCGACGTTTACCGGATTATCGAATTGGTTCGGGATCCAGGCCTTGCCGGATTTTTCTTTGAGCTCGTTCGCCTTTTCGATCGAGCCTTTAATTCCTTTTTCCTTCGGCGTGAGCACGAGATTCGCGCCGTACGCGAGCATGATTCGGCGCCGCTCGATACTCGCGGATTCCGGCATGCAAAGCGTGAGCGAATAACCCTTTACGGCGGCGACCATCGCGAGCCCGATTCCGGTATTCCCCGAAGTCGGTTCGATGATTTCCATCCCTTGCTTGAGCGCTCCTTTTTTCTCGGCGGCTTCGACCATCGCGGCGGCGATGCGGTCCTTGATACTTCCGCTCGGATTCTGCTTTTCGAGTTTTATCCAGACGTCGTAGTCCGTCGGGAAAAGACGGTTCGTGCGTAGGTGCGGAGTTTTGCCGATTAGGTCGAGGATAGAGTTCGCTTTCATGTTGAGAGGGTACCTAGGGTTTTTGGCGAAAAATAGTCCCCCTCTCGAAATCTAAAGAAACGCCCCGGACCCTTTCGAGTCCGAGGCGTTTCTTTAGATTTCGGGATAGGAGGCCCGATTACTGAATCGTGACTTCCACGGTTTCGCGGATCACGGCGCCTTCGGCGGTCGGGCGGGACCAGAGTTTGTACACGACGACGTGCTTGCCCGGCTTGATCGTTTCATTACCGATCGTGCGAACCATCGAACCGCCGCTCCGCCAGTCGAAGTTAAACGTGACCGGTGGGGTTGGAGCGGCGCCGTTGATTTGGAGGATCGATCCGAATTGGCAGCTGTCGATGCCGTTGAAGGTGACGGTGACATCGCCGAGGATCGAGCGTTCCATCGAGACCGTTCCGCCGCACTTCGCGAGTTCGCCGGATGGAGCGTCGTTGTTGTTAATTTTCACATCGATTTTTGGGCCCGTGGTGATGTTCTTCACTTGAAGGTGAAGGGTGTCGCTGCGTCCGTTTCCGGAGAAGGAGACGACGTAGTTATTTTCGCCCGCCGATTCGGGGAGAATGATCGAGTCGCCGGCGATGGATTTGAATATTTTCGGGAGTGCCTTCGAGCCGGCCGGGGCGCCGTTGTTCGTAGCGGAGGCGAAGTTACAGTACTTCCCGCCGTTCAAATAAAGTTCGATCACGCCGTCGTGACGGGTGGCTTGAACATCGGTTTCGCAGCTCGGGGCGGATACTTTTCCGCCGTTCAGCGTAAGGGTGACGTCGCCGGCGTGAGCGGCGGTAATCGAGGCGAGGGCAGCAAGAATGATCAGGGGGGATTTCATGAAGACTCCTTGGGGGGGAGAGTAGGGGTTTAATGGGTTATAACGCAGTGCATCATATATAAATAAAAAGGGGGTCGCAACAGATAAAATCGAAATTGATTCGGAAGGTCAAAAGCGCTCCCCTTGAAAAACACACAGGTTTTTCAAGGTCTGTGCGGCTATTTTTTTCGGCGTTTTGACTTACGCATAACTTACGCACATCCTTAATTCATGCAGTACTTACCCGAAATCGCGACGAAACGGCTCACCGTAGACGAACTTCGCGCAAAAGTAGGGGCGATCACACGGCTCGAGCCGTTACCGGGGTGGGAGGTCCCCGAACATGAGTTGGTATTACCCCGGGGGGCGCTCGTGGAGCTTCTCGGACACGGTTCGCGGGAATGGTTGTTTCGGATGTTTCAGACCCACGCGAAGACGCGTATCGCGTGGGTCGAACCGAAGCTGACCCTTTTTCCACCGGCGGTCGCGCAGCGGGGAATTTCCCTCTCGCGAATGCTGTTTGTCGAAACGAAGCGGGAATGGAATTGGGCACTGGCCCAAACGCTGCGTTCGAAACTCTTTCATTTTGCGGTCACGCCGGTCGACTTGATTCCGGCGAAGGGGACCGATGTTTTTTTGCGCAAACTCCAGATCCAGGCGGAGCGTGCGGGTACGACGTTATTTTTCCTCTCGGATGCGGACACTCCGTTTTTTGGGATTACCCATCGGATCCGGATCGACCGAGAGGGGGGGCGCCCTGAGATTCTCAAACGTAAGCGCGGATAAGGAGGTCCGTATGAGCCATCGCCACAGTTCCGGAGAACAGCCACCACCCCCAGTTTCCCGGGCGCCCCTCTATTTTTGCATTTCCTTCCGTTCACCCGAGGCCGACGTAGGAGGAGTCGCCGAGGCCTGCCTTCGCTTCTCGCCGGACTTAACGGTCCGGCGTGGTGAAAGGCCCGCGGTTTTTCTCGAGGCCTCGCGCTGTCTCTCGCTCTTTTCCGAGGGCATGCTCGAGATGCGACTAAAGGTTCTTCTGCGTGAGTGGAAGTTTCTCGAAATGGATTACCGGATCGCGCGCGCTTCATCTCTCCCGCGCGCTTGGCTTTGCGCGGTGGAAGGCATTCCGGAGAAGATGATCGACCGCGCGCCGATTGCGGGAATCTCAGCGCTGCTCGATCCTTTAGACGAACGGCCGGAAGACGCGCGGAAAATCGGCGCGATGATCGAGATGCTCTTCATGCTCGGGGTTCGTCGCCTTGGCGCGCTTCGGAAATATCCGCCCGACTCCGCGGTCTCGCGCTTCGGTGAGCTTTACTCCCGGCTTCTCGCGCGCCTGAACGAGGATCATGTCACGGAAGATTTTCCGTGGGAGCGGTTTCGTCCGACCGAAAAATTTATCGAGCGGATCGATCTGGACCCGGACGAATGCTTCTCTGATCTCGAACCGACCCTCTTTTATTCGAAAACACTTCTCGACCGGATCTTGAAACGCGCGTTCGGTCGAGGGAAGGCGATCATCGCGCTCGAACTTCGGATCGAGTGTGAGCGCCGCCGAAATCGGCGGGAGCTCTTCATCCGAATTCCCGTGCGCTTTACGTTCGCGCAGACCGAAGCCGCGATGGTGCTACGGACGCTGCGGGAGAAACTCGCGCATGAGTTCGGTCGGCGGGAGCTCGACGCGCCGATCGCGGCTCTCGAACTCGAGGTGGTCGAACTTTCTCCGCGGCGTTCTTTGCAGTCCGATTTCGTCGACCAGGACCAAGCCACGGAAGGATTTCGCGAGCTCGTGACGGAGTTAGGAACGAAACTCGAAATCGGGCGCGAAATTTTTCAAGCCGAGCTCGTGGAAACCTGGCGACCGGAATGGAGCTGGCGCCGGGTTCTGAAGGAACCGACCGCAATTCCCGTGCTCACGCAGCCGATTCCGGAGCGGCCGCTCACGCTGCTGAATCCACCCGAACCGCTTCGGCGACTTGGGCGTTACTTCTTCCACGGGGATTCGCGCTACGCGATCGAATCGTTCACGCACGTCGAGCGCTTATCCGGCGAGTGGTGGGAGAACGACGGCGGATTTACGCGGACTTATTACCGCGTACGACTTCGGTCTCCGGCCGACGAGAGTCGCGAGTTTTGGATTTTCCGCGAACAGGGGCGCGGCGGGGTAGCGGGAGGGATTTTTCTACATGGGATCTTCTAGCCAGCACGGAGGATCCGAAGGATCTGGACGGGGTTACGCCGAACTCTCGTGCTTCACGAATTATTCCTTTCTTCACGGCGGATCATCGCCGGAAGAACTTGCGCTCGAAGCTTCACGCCTAGGATTAACCGCGATCGCGGTGACCGACCTCCACGGTGTTTATGGGATGCCGAAAATGTGGGGAGCTTTGAAGGAGCTTCCGAATCCGCCGAAACTTCTCGTGGGTGCCCAGCTCCCGCTCGACATCGGATCCGTGAATCTGCTCGCGAAAACGCGCGCGGGTTACGGCGCGCTCTGCCGAATTTTCACGGAAGCGCATCGGCACGCGCCGAAGGGAAAATCGCGTTTGAGCCTGGCCCAGTTTCTTGCACTCATGGAATCGACGCCTTGGACGTGCGACCTCTTCCTTTTCCCGCAGTGGGAGGAGCACACCGAAGGTGTGCGAACTTACGATGACGAAGCCTATGCGCAAGTCATCCACGATTTCGCGTGGATCTCACATTTTCCGCGCGACCGGATTTACCTCCCGCTCTCCCGGATGATCGACGGACGAGATCAGGAGCGAACCGCGTTCGCAGATCGGCTCGCCGCCCATTTCTCGGTCGACCTCGTCGCGCATAACCGTGTCCTTTACCATCACGCCGGCCGCCGCCGAACCCAGGACACGCTCACCTGCATCCGCGAAGGAAAAACATTTAAAACGGCGGGCTATCTGTTGAAACGGAACGAAGAAGCCTACCTGAAACCGCCGGCGATCATGCGCTCTCTCTTTCATGACCGGCCGGAACTTCTCGACCGGGGGCTCGCGATCGCGGGCGCTTGCACCTTCCTGCCTTCGGAACTGAAGTACGAATATCCGTCGGAATGGATTCCCGACGGATATAACTCGCAGTCGTATCTCGAATCGATCTGCGCGAAAGGGATGTGCACGCGGTACGACGTCGCGAGTGTGGACGCCGCTCCCGAATCCGCCCGCACTCAGCTCGCGCACGAGCTAAAACTCATCGGCGAGCTAAACTACGCGGATTACTTCCTCACCGTCTACGACATCGTCGAGTTCGCGCGCGGGAAGGGCATTCTCTGTCAGGGGCGCGGCTCGGCCGCGAACAGTATCGTTTGTTACGTCATGGGAATCACCGCGATTAATCCAATCCAGATGGGGTTTCTCTTCGAACGCTTCATCTCCGTCGAGCGCGGCGAGCCGCCAGATATCGACGTCGACTTCGAGCACGAACGCCGGGAAGAAGTGCTCCAGTACGTGTACGCGAAATATGGGCGCGACCGCGCGGCGATGCTCTCCGCGGTATCGACTTACGGCCATCGCTCGGCCCTTCGCGAGACCGCGAAAGTTTTCGGGGTCGATGTCGGTACGCTTTCCGCACGGAAAGTCGAAAAAATTCTCACCGATCCGGAAGCCACCGATCCCGCGTTAGCGGCGAAGATTTCCCGCATCGCGGACGAACTGAATCATTTTCCGCGACACCTCTCGATTCACTCCGGCGGTTTCACGCTTTCCGCCGGCCCGATCGTCGAGATCGTTCCCGTCGAGCCGGCGTCGATGGAAGGGCGAACGATCATCCAGTGGGATAAGTACGATCTCGATATCCTCGGTCTTCTGAAAGTCGATCTCCTTGCACTCGGAATGCTCTCGGCCCTTCGGAAGGGTCTCGAGATGGTCGGGAGGCAACTTTACACGATTCCGCACGACGATGGGCCGACCTACGCGATGATCCAACGTGCGGAAACGATCGGGACGTTCCAAATCGAATCGCGCGCCCAGATGGCGATGCTCCCACGTCTCCTCCCTAAGAATTTCTACGACCTCGTCGTCGAAGTCGCGCTGGTGCGCCCGGGGCCGATCGTCGGGAAGATGGTGCATCCGTATTTAAAGCGTCGACGGGGCGAAGAGAAGTGGTCGCTTCCGCATCCCGCGCTCGAACCGATTCTCGGGCGGACTTACGGTGTACCGATTTTCCAAGAGCAGATTATGAAGATGGCGATCGTGCTCGGCGGTTTTACTCCGGGCGATGCCGACCGACTGCGGAAAGCGATCGGAGCGTGGCGCTCCGCCGGTTCGATCGACGTGATGGGGCGAAAATTAAAGGAGGGGCTTCTCCGCGCTGGTATTCCCGAGGATTTTTCCCAGCGCATTTTCGAGCAGATCCAAGGATTCTCGGAGTACGGATTCCCGGAATCCCACGCGGCGAGCTTCGCGCTGTTGGCTTATGTCTCGTGCTACTTGAAGTGCCATCATCCGACGGAGTTTCTGGTTTCGATGCTGAATTCGCAGCCGCTCGGATTTTACGCGCCCCACACCCTCGTCGACGACGCGAAACGGAACGGCGTCACCGTGTTTCCAGTTTCGGTCACGCACTCCGATTGGCAATCGAAACGCGTCGGTGGGCTCGGATCGACTCGAGTTCGACTCGGGTTCGAGCAGATCGGTGGACTCGGCGAAGAGGAGTGGAGGCGCATCGAAGCGGCGCGCGCGGACGGCGCGTTCCTCGGCCTCCAAGATTTTCTCACGCGGACTTCTACGAATCACCTGCCCGGACGCACACTTCGTCGAAACACGCTTCGTAGGATGGCGGTCGGGGATGTATTCCGGGAGTTCGGACTGAACCAGCGGGAATCCCTCTGGCAAACCCTCGCGTTCGATACGCTGAAGTCGGCGCCACTTTTTCAGGTCTCCACCGTCCAGTCCGAACTTTTCTCTCCGACCGCGATGGAAGCGATGAGTGGATACGAAGAAGTCCTTTCGGATTATCAAGCCACGGGCCTGAGCGCACGCGGGCACCCGATGGAGTGGGTTCGCAAAAAACTTCGCGGTCAGATTCCGGAGATGAATTCCGAGCTCGCGAAGAAGCAACCAAACGGGACGGTTTTTGATATTCCGGGACTCTCGCTTGTCCTCCAACGTCCACCGACCGCTTCGGGTACGGCGTTCGCGACACTCGAGGACGAGTTTGGCCTCATCGACCTCGTTTTAAAAAAGGACATCTATGCCCGGGTTCGCGTGATCATGGAGGAGGAACCGTTCGTGATCGTGCGCGGCCAACTCCAGCGCGACGGACTCGCGGCAAGTTTAGTCGTGCGGGAAGTTCGCCCGTTCACTGGCGCGGGTCCGGACGAGATGACGATGAGTTTCGCGCCGCGGACCGACGCACCGGGCGAGGTGAAAATGCCGGACGCGCGGGGATCGATCGCGCGCCATCACGCGGGTGGGCATCGACGGCGAGGATAATTTCCGACTGATCGGAAAAAAAATCCGATATTGGCGAAGGTTCAAAACGGGTGCCCCGACTCTGATACTTAACCGAGACAAAAGGTCTAAAGCTGAAGCCCCGCCAAAAATCTAAAGTGAGAGAGGCCGCCACGAAACTTTCGCGGATATCGGAAAAATATCCGATATTTCTTCTCCTTCTATTCGTCGAGCATCGCCATCATGCGATTGGTACGGACTTCGTCGAGCACGAAAAATGACTTCGCGTCGTCGTCCCAGTTATAAACTTCGGCTTCGGCGATATCGAACCACCATCCGTAAAGCTTGAGCTTACCTTCGGCGATTTTTTTCGCGATGAAAGGATACTGACGGAGGTGATCGAGCTGAAGGAGAACGTTTCTCTGAGAGATAATGTTTTGGGGCGCGAAAGTTTTCTGGGAGTGAAAGACAAGGCGTCCCGGATCGAGCGCACCTTTGGCGAACTGAACCCATTCGTGAAGGTGTGGTGCGTTCGCTTCCGAGCCACCGCTCATGAGAGCCCGAATCGCGCCGCATTCGGAATGTCCACAAACGATAATCGACTGAATGCCGAGCTGTTCGACGCCGAATTCGAGTACAGCGACTTCCGAAAGATCGCCGACGGACTTTCCACCTTCGCTCGGTGGCGGGATAATATTTCCGGCGTTTCGAACGACGAGCATATCGCCCGGCTCGGTCGAGGCGAAGACGTTTACCGCCACCCGACTATCCGAACAGGCGAATAGGAGAGTATCTGGACGCTGCCCGAAAGCTAACTTCGCGAACGTGTCTTTTACCCCCGGGCGGACGCGTTGGCGGAAATCGATGATTCCCTGAAGAAGTTTTCGCATGAGGTTGTTTTAGAGCAGAAAGAGCGTGCGGTTAAGTTAAAAAAAAAGACTATAAAAACAAGGATTAAGCTCGTTTAGACGCGTTGCGTTGTTTTCCATTGCCACCCTCTGGGGGGCGTTCTATACCTCCGTTTAGATTTTAGGCCATTACTACGGAAATAGGACGACGCATGGTTCGGGCTTTTACCACGAACAACTTGAGATCAGCCCTGCGCCTCGCGTTGGTCTTCGCACTGAGTTCGCTGAGTATTACGCTCGTCGGTTGTAAAAAGAGCGCCTCGTCTACGAATAGCCAATACGTTTGTACCGACTCTGATCGCCGCGCCTATATTCGCCAAAGCGGCGAGTGGCGCCCTGAAGAAGGCGAAGGAATCGAAACTGCATTCGCGGGCAAGACGATCGTCGAGGGTTACTTCGGTAAAAAATATAATGCGAACTGGCTAACCGCCGTCGGCCGCGCCTCGATACTAGAGACGCTCGATTTTATCGAAACTACGGGTGCGCGCGTTTATCGCTCCGATCCGATTTCGAAGAAAAGCACCCTAAATCTCGAAGCTGGGAAAGTTATGCCGTGGGATATCGACCGCGTTTGGCGGGATGCGGACCAACCGATCGCGGGAACCGCTTGTGCGTTCATGGCCGGACTTTACCTCGCCGAGATGACCCGCGGCCTTCCGAGTTTGAAGTCTCGCGCGGCGATCATCGTTCGCGAAGACGCCGGCCGCTGGACGCTCGTGCATGAATTCATGCATCACAATTTCAAGACCCAGGCCGCCGCCGACGGTTACGACGATGAGAAAACGCGGACCCTCCAATCGAAGCTCTTTAAGCAGATTGCTGAACTGAAGGCCGACCGTTCGATGAATAACCGGGAATATGCGTCTCGGCTATCCGCTCTCTTTCAACAATTGATCGACGTCGTGGATCAGACCGTCATCCAATACCAATTCGAAGAAGTGACCGTCGAAGCGACGCTCCAGGATAAGTACCGCGTCGGTGAACTCGCGTATGTCCCGTCGGGCGGCTATGCGAACGCGAGCTGGTACATCGAACACTCGAAGTCGAATATCCAGAATCTGTACGATAGTTTGACGTCGACCTATAACGAACTCGCGCTTCTGACTGCGACGAATGGTCTTTTCCATGAACGCACTGCGCTCGATCGTTACGTGACGATGCGCGACCAACGACTGGCCCAG
>JBBQMV010000019.1:0-17143 GCA_038329315.1 Bdellovibrionia bacterium
TAGGGGCGGCGACTTTTTCGAGCCGATTCGAAAACCGGGGATCCGCCAAAAGTTTCTGAATTTCAGCACCCATTCTTCCGGAAAGACCGAGGATGCCGAGTTTCTTTTTATTCATCGCCGAAACTCGCCCGTTTCGATTCGGTACTGGGCGGTTACGGATTCGAGTTTTTCGATCGCGGGTTTACCCACCGGAACCAGCGGAAGCCGGAGTCGGTTTTCGATCAGACCGAGTTTCGCGAGCATCCATTTCAAAGGACCCGGGTTCGATTCGACAAAAAGTGCATCAAAGATCGGGAAGTAATTTTCCTGCAGTCGATCACCGACGGCCCGGTCACCCTTGGCGGCGGCGGCTTCCAGTTCGAGCATCGCCCGCGGACAAACATGACTCGAAACCGAGATCACTCCGTGTCCGCCCGCTAAAAGAAATGGATAATACGTGAGATCGTCGCCCGAGAGGAGCGAGAGGGTACGCTTTTTCACCGCGAGATCCGCTTGAAGTTCGGCCAAGTATTTCAAATTTCCACTCGCCTCTTTAATCGCGCGAATTTTCGGATGTTCCGCGAGCGAGACGACCGTATCGACCGCGAGTGAAATTCCGGTACGCCCCGGAACGTTATAAAGAATGACCGTGCCATCACTGACGGAATCCGCAATCGCTGTGAAATGGGCGTGAAGACCAGCTTGGCTCGGCTTATTGTAATACGGCACGACAATCAAAAACTGGCGATAACCAATTCTGGCGGCGAGGTTCGTGAGCGCGATACTTTCACGCGTATCGTTCGTGCCGGTTCCCGCGACGAGATCGAGATTTTTCCCTTTCGCGAAATCGAATACGAATCGAAAGAGTTTTTCCTTCTCTTCCTTTGAAAGCGTCGACCCTTCGCCGGTCGTTCCACAAACGACGAAACCGCGAATCCCGGCGCTGATTTGCTGCTCGAGAACTTTTGTGAGCGCAGGAAAATCGATTTCACCTTTCACATCGAACGGAGTGATTAAAGCCGTATAGATCCCTTGCATTCGCTTACCTCAAAATCTCGTTTTGAATTTGGTCTTCGAACGTTTCGCGCTTTCGAATGAGCCGATACCCTTCGCCGTCGACGAGTACTTCCGCCGGACGCGGGCGCGTATTATACTGGCTCGCCATACTCATCCCGTAGGCTCCTGCCGAAAGAATTGCGACGAGATCACCGCTATCGATTCGATCCGAAAACGGGCGATCCGAGGCGAAGCAGTCGGAACTCTCACAGACCGGTCCGACCACATCGCATTTCCGCCGCTTCCCTTTTGCACGGCTCTGCTCGACAGGTACGATCTCGTGGTAACTCCCATAAAGCGAGGGCCGAGCGAGATCGTTCATCCCGGCATCGACAATCACGAAGTCCTTGGACTTCCGTGGCTTCCGGTAAAGCACGCGGCTAAGAAGAACTCCGGCATTTCCGGCAATGGTGCGACCTGGTTCGAGCAGAATTCGGTAACGACCGCGAAGATCCGATTTCGGTCCGAAGTTCCGTTGGATGAGTTTCGTATAGGCCTCGATGGTCGGAGGCTTTTCATTTCGATATGGAATACCAAGCCCACCTCCGAGATCAAGAAACGCGAGAGGTGCACAAGTCAATGCTTCGACTTCGGCCGCCATCCGCTTGGTTTTTTGAAATGCATCCGAAAAGGGTGCCAGTGAAAGAATCTGGCTTCCGATGTGAATCGAAAGCCCGGCGATTTTTATTCCCTGAAAGTCGTGGCGCTTTAAAAGCGAAAGAATTTCTTTACGTTGAAGACCAAATTTATTTTTCTTTAACCCTGTCGAAATATACGGATGTGTTTTCGGGTCGACGTCCGGATTAAAGCGGAGTGCTACAGTCGCTCGTTTCCCAAGCGCCTTCGCTCGCTCGCTGATCAATTTCAACTCGACGACAGATTCGACGTTAAATGAATGGAGCGGCTGGGCGAGTCCTTCGTCGATTTCTGCGACCGTTTTTCCCACTCCCGAAAAAACGATTTTTTCCGGAGCAGCTCCTGCCCGGATTGCGCGCTTTAATTCTCCCGAGGAAACCAGGTCCATACCGGCGCCCGCATTCACGAGTAATTTAAGCACAGACATATTCGAATTCGCCTTTACGGCGAAGCAGATGAGATGCTCGATTCCCGCTAAACCCCGATCGATCTGGTGAAACGGGTCGAGAAATGCGGACTTCGAGTAGACGTATGTCGGAGTACCAAATTTTCCTGCGATTTCCGCAAGTGATACTTCGTCCGCCGAGAGTATTCCATTTTGGTACGTGAAATATTCCAGTGGCTTTGGCATTCGATTTAATGCCGCCGTTTCGATTTCGGAGCCGCAGAAGGAGTGGGCGATGGCGCCGGAGATGACGGCGCACCAGAAACCTCCGGGCGATCCGACGCGTTCGGAGTGTCCGCAAGCGGCGGAAGGGGTGGCCCCTTAACTCCACAAGCGGCGGATCCGAGGGCGAGGATTCCAGCAACCATGCATACTTTCGTCTTCATCACGGATTCATTCCTTAAAAGCGAAGGGTTACGCCGATCGAGGCAAGACGATCGTAACCCAAATTAAAGCGCATGTACCAGTTCGGACCGGTCTGTAAAAACATACCCACTCCGAATGCGGGGCTCGGGACTATAATCTGTGCAAGCTGATGTTTCGATGCACCCACGTTCGAAGCGACGATCGGATATTGGACGCCTCCGTATACGTAACCCGTCCAAAGTTCTCCGTATCGATGTTGGTAGCGAAGGGTTCCCTCGATCGGAATGATCGTCGTCGCGATCGTTAGGCCATCGATCACACCGGAAGATTGGTAATAAAAGAACCCCCCCTCGACCGCGAATGCGGATCCGAGAGAGCGCCCGAAAGTGCGCGAATAGAGCATTCCGGCGCCGAACTTTGGATTCGGTCCGGGTACGTTCGCATTTAAGAGCAAGCCCGTTTCCATCGTGAAGAAGTTCGGGAAGTAACTTCCGATTTCATCCACCTCGTCGTCATCTTCGGTATCTTTCATTTCGAGATTTTCATCTCGCGGTTCTTCCGGAGAAGCCTCGACCGGTTTTTCTTCTACCGGATTTTCGTCCAGTGGAGGAGGGGGTACGTCAGCCGCGTTCGCGCCAGCGATCTCCTCGCCGGGTGCGGGTTCGTGAAGTTCCGTCGTCGGAGGATTTCCATCCAGCGGTGGCGGTGCGACCTTCGCCGGTGGCGCGCCTTCCTCGGGCGGCGCCGCAGGAATTTCTTCAAGCGATCCGCTCTCGAGTTCTTTCAAATCCTTCAGATCTTCTGGAGACGGCGGAACGGGTTTCACCTTATCGCCGACTTTTTCGAAAGCGCGGTATTCTGAATCTTTTTCGAGCTTTGGAAATCCTTCGTACGGAAGTAGCTTCTTCGCGGCCAGGCGTTTCGTTTCTGGATACGAGCGGAGAACCCGAAACGCCATGACGGGCGTGTCCCCCTGTCGAAGGAGAAAGATCTTTCCGTCGACGGGGAGGCCAGCGTCCGTTTTTTGGAAGAGATAAACGCGGCCGGACTTACTCGGCCGAATCGTTTTCAGATCGTAGGCCTTGGCATCGATTTCTTTATTTTCCGCGATTTCCGAAACATCATCCGCAAACGTGGCCCGCGCCAAAAAAAGGCCCAGGATGACAATGCCGAGATAAAATGTTGAAATGCGAAGCGATGCGCTTGCCATTCGTTTTCAGCCTAGCATCGGTCCTTCTGGGAGTCATGGTCGGAGTCTCTGCGTCCGCGGTGGGTGGAGAGTATGAAGACGCGCAAACGCTCCTCGGGACCCAAAAGTGGGCAGAAGCGCTGCCTATTCTAAAAAAATTAAGCGAAGATGAGCCCGATTCGGTAACGATCGCCCAAAGTCTTTCTCAGGTTTTGCTCCGGTTAAATCGCCGGGAAGAGGCGCTCGAACTCCTCCGAAAATATAAGCTAAACCGGCAAGCCGACATCGCGGCCCGAGCCTTCATTTCAAAGGAAAGCTTTCATTTTTATCAGCAGGGCCTCGACTGGCTCGTGAAGCATTCCTACCCCCAAGCCTGCGAGCGGCTCGACCGCGCGCTCGAAAAAGATCAGGCTCACTACGATATTCTCCTGCGCCTCGCCCAATGTAATCTCCTTGATGGAAACGTCGATCTTGCGCTCAAGCTTTTCGACCAACTTGAAAGAATTCACGGAAAAAGCACGGAAACTCAGCTCTGGCGCGCACGGAGTGCGGCTCTTCGCGCGAAGTTTGATGAGGCGATTCCCGTCTTTTCGAGCCTCGGAACGCTTGGAAAAGTGGCCGAGCCGACGAACGAATTGATCGCGCTCTGGTGGGGGGAAGCGTTGATCGCGACAAACCAGAAGGCGACGGCGCTGGGAATATTTGACGCCGACGTGAAACGAAATCCAACCCACCTCCAAACGGCGCTGGCCGCGATTCGTCTCCGGCTTGGACAGGCTGAGAGTCCGAACCAACTCCTGGCGATCGAGCGCGACCTCACGGCCTGGGAAAAACTTTTGGCAGCCCGGGTGAAAATTAAGCCAAAGCGTGCCGCCGATTTTGTTTTCGATCCCTTCAATGCTGAAGGTATTCAACGCGCCGCCGCCGACACGCGGCAACAACTTAGAACTCTGCTTCCTTCGCCGACTCCAAGTCCTCCTCAACCTTCGCTCCCCGCGAGGCCGTCAAAGCGTTGACTGAAGAGTTGACTTAAATTGCTCAGCCCATCTATCACTTTAGAAAGGGTTTAAAGGGGGAGTAAATGAGCGGTCAAAAGATCTTTATCGCTATCGCGGGCAACATCGGAACGGGCAAGACTACCCTCACGAACATGCTCTCACGGCGGTTCGGCTGGGAAGCCCACTTCGAAGTCGTCGCGGATAATCCGTACCTCTCGGACTTCTATAAGGACATGGACCGCTGGTCATTCCCTCTCCAGATTTTCTTCCTGAATCACCGTTTTAAGGCCCACCAGCTCGTCACGGCGGGCTCAAATTCGGCCATCCAGGACCGCAGTATCTACGAAGACGCGAACATCTTCGCGCGGAACCTCTACGAAACGAAAATGATGAGCGAGCGCGACTACCGGAACTACCTCGACCTCTATGAATCGATGGTCGCCTTTCTGAACCCGCCGGATCTCGTGCTTTACCTCCGAAAATCCCTACCGAAACTGAAGGAACAAATTACGCTTCGCGGCAGAGAATACGAAAAGAACATTCCCGACGATTACCTCTCAAACTTGAACCGTTACTATGACGATTGGATGTCGTCGTATTCACTTGGGAAAAAGCTGGTCATCGATAGCGATGATCTGAACTTTCTGAAAAATCCGGAAGACTTCGAACTCGTCTGTCAAAAAATCGTCGGCGCCCTCGACCAACGCGATCTCTTCCTTGATTCGAAAGTAGCGGCCTCGAAAGCATAGTTGTTTTCTGAAATCCCCGCATTTTCTCTTAAGGCTCTGCGTTTTCTATCCGAGGAGATCTGTGGAGATCGAATATGGACAAGAAACAACAGTATTTATTCGCATTGATCATCGCAATTGCCGGTTCGCTGAGCTTGGCAGGGTGTTCTTCCTCGAGCGTAAGTGACTCGAGCGAAGTCTCTGCTGACGAGCTTCCGGTCGTCGACGCTGCTACGGACCAACTTCCGAATCAGATGGACCAACCCGCGGCCGACGGAGCCGTTGCTGAAGCCGGCGCGCCTCAGGAAGCTCCGACCGCAGATGGTCTCGCACCTGAAGCATCAGTCGACGTCCCAACCACCCCAGGTGGACCAGCCGTCGCTGAAAACACCCCGCCGGCTGAAATGCCAGCAAACAGCCCGTCTTTCGACGCGCCTCCTTCGATGAACGAAACCGCTGCTCCAGGCAAGGCTATAGCCGAAGAGCACGCGCCTGCACCATCCGCTCCGGCGACCGGTGGCGGCTCCGAACTTTACGAAGTTCGCGGCGGCGACACCCTCATGAAGATCGCGTTCATGGTTTACGGCGACGTTTACCAATGGCGTAAAATCCTCGACGCGAACTCGGATCGTATTACCGATCCCGCTCGCCTCGTGAAGGGTACACAGCTGAAGGTCGATAACGCGGCCAACGACAGCTATTACAACGGCTTCGAAAAATACCTGATTAAGTCTGGAGATACCCTCGGATTGATCTCGGGCGACATTTACGGTTCGAAGTCGAAGTGGAAGGACCTCTGGAAGATGAATGACGGGCTCGTCAAAGACCCGAACCGCATCTACGCCGGATTCTTCCTCCGCTATACTCAGCCGGAAGGCGGCAAACCACTCGCTCAAGAAGCGGCTCCGGCTCAAGACGCTGCTCCAGTGGGCAGCGAAGCGACCGATCCCGCCGTTCGGAACCCAAGTTCCTTCCAAGAAGCGAGCGTCCCGGGCACTCCGACTACGACTAAGCAATAAGAACCAGGCGATCTCCAGTAGGCAAATATCGCCGTCTACCTCGACTCCACCTTCCCGAGTTAAACTCGAGTGAGGGTGGAGTCATTTCTATGTTTCGGTCGTCCTCGTTTAAAAAGGCGTCGTTCAAAAAGGCGCTAGCCGCTTTCATTTTCCTTTCCGCGCTCGCTCTCGGGTCCGGGTGTTCCACCGTACCCGAGGAAAAAGATCCAGCGAAGGCCGCACTCCTCGCCGAGCCTCCAAAAGAATTTATCTCTCAAATCGAACTCGCGTTCCGCCGACGCGTAGCATTCGTCGATGACAAGGAAATTGAAACCTACCTAAACCGCATCGCGACTCGCCTCGTGTCACCTGGAAAATCAAATATCCAAGTTTCACTCGTGAGCACGGCGTCCGCCGGATACGAACCTTCCGTCTGGGTCGTTCCAGGCGGAAAAATATTCTTTGACGTCCGTGTTCTCCGCGCCCTCCATTTTGAGAATGAAATCGCCGCCGCCCTCGCCCTCGCCTGGGAACGCTCCGAAGGAAACGAATTCCGCGACCGACTCATCCAAGAGGCCGGGCATGCGGATCCCGATCCGATGAAAATCTGGACCTTCGGAATGCTGGAAAGTGAGCGGGCGATCGAATCTGCAGTCGATCGGATTTACAAAGCCGGTTACGATCCTCGCGGTCTGGTGAATTATTTTGATCGTGTCCCGACGAAAGCGAGAAACCAGATGGAGTCCATGAACGAAGGATTGAAAGATAAAGCGCGGCGTACCATTGCTTTTTACGCCCCGCTTTTGAATCCGATCGTTCGAACAGAAGATTTTTATAAAATGAGAAAAAGGTTGGAACGCCTGTGACCACTACTCAGAAAACTACGAATACCTCTTCACTCGGAACTCTGAATCACGAAATCAGGGATCTCGTCGACCGCCTCGACCGGGGTGAGTCTATCGACGGGTGGATCGAAAAAAATATGACCGCGATCGAGAAGGTCGTGAAGCTTCCGGGAGATGCCTCGACACGTGCATACTACCGTATTTGGACGAAGGAAAAGACCTACGTCATGATGAAGATGGAAAATTATGAGGAACAAGGTGCGAACCTTCCATTCTTGACCCTCCAGAAACACCTTTCAATGAGCGGTATCGACGTCCCGATGGTCCTCGATACCGATCCGAAGCGTGGAATCATTCTGCTCGAAGACCTCGGAGACGTTACCCTTCTTCGCTGCCTTCAGGATGTTTCCACTCCAGAAATTGAACGTGATCTTTATCAGCAAGTCATCGACTCGATTGTAGATCTTCAGCTCCAAGCTTCTCCCCGCGAAGGATCGCCGTCACTCGATGCTTTCAAACTTCGTTTCGATCACGAAAAATTGATGTGGGAAGTAAACTTCACGGTCGAACACTTCTATAAGACCTACCTCGCTCGCGAAATTCGCGAGAAGGACATGAAGATCATGATCGGTCGATTTAGTGAATTCTGCCAGGCGCTTGCGGACCAACCCACGGTCTTCACCCACAGAGATTTCCATTCGCGAAACATCATGGCGACGCCGATCGGAAATAACGAGAACCGCCTCGTGATGATCGATTTCCAAGACGCGCGAATGGGACCGGCTCAGTACGACCTCGCCTCCCTTTTAAAAGATAGCTACTACCAGCTCGAAGACAGCCAAGTAAAAATGTTAATCGATTACTACATCGTTCGCCGCGAAGCCCTGAGTGATACTCGGATCGATCGAGAAGAGTTTTGGCGAATTTTCGACATGATGTCGGTCCAGCGGAACTTTAAAGCGATCGGCTCATTCGCATCATTTATGAACCGCCGCGGAAATCCGAGTTATCTGAAATACATCGGAAATACGTTCGAAAATATTCGCCGTACGCTTCTCAAATATCCGGAATATTCCGATTTACGCGAGGTCTTGTTTCATTATTACTATTTCTAACGCCATGGTGATGGCGGCGGGTCTCGGTATGAGGCTTCGTCCCTTCACTGAGAAAACTTCAAAACCGCTCTTGCCGCTCATGGGCGTGCCGATGGCCCAGTACGCACTCGATCTCTTAAAACGAGCTTCCGTCGAAAAAATCGTCGCGAACGTGCATGCCTTACCCACCGCCTCTTCTCAAGGACTTCGGTTTCTCGATTCATCCGCACCTCTTGAAATTAGTGATGAGAGTGCGATGCTTCTCGGTAGCGCCGGCGGGCTCGCAAAGGCCGCTCCGGCATTTCATGGAAGTCCGTTCTATATTTTAAACGCAGACACGATTTGTAACATCCACCTCCAAGACCTCGCGAAACATCACCTCATGCTGAAGCACCAGTTCAGCGTAAAATTCACACTTCTCCTTTTTTCAAAAGCGCCCGGCAACGGGTCATACCTGGAAATTCTTGTCGACGAGCGGCGAAGCCTGATCCGTGGTCTCGGAGAAAAAAAGGTGGGCGGCCGTTTCTACGCTGGCATAGCCGTGATGGAGCCGTCCTGTCTTGCCGAAATCGACCCGGCAGTACCGAGTGAGTTTCTCCGACAGATTCTTGAACCCGCGATCCGTACGGGCCGCGCCGGTGCTTATCTCGTCGATAATTCGGCGGAGTTCGAAAATGCGCGGTGGTTCGATATCGGTAGTCCAGAACTCTGGCACCAGGCCCATCTCGATTGGATGAAACTTTACGAGGACGATTTGCTTCCCAGCCTTTGGAGTGAACGCATTTTGAAGGCGAATCGGCGTCTGGCTCCGAATATCTGGGTCTCTAATCGTGCACCGGAAAATCTCGATATCTCGAAATGGCGGGGTCCTGTGTACTGGGCACCAGAAGGTGCCGACACAACGCCGCCAGCCATTCTTTCGCCGCGAACCGTCCTTTACGGCCGAAGCCCATTCACGGGCGCGACCGAAGCCACACCATCCGGAATCGGATATCGGGGTCTATGGAAGACTCTTTAAGACCTCGAGCCAATTCCGCCCCGGCGTAATCTGGCCCGGCGGTGCGAAGCGGTCGACTCCCGTCCATCGTCCACCAACCTGAAGTCCGAGGAGCGAGCGGTAGCCCAGAAATGCGAAAGCTTGGGCCTCGATGTACTGCGATTCGAACCCGTGTTCTTCGATCGTGCGAACCTGAACGCCTTCGAGGCGATCGGCGAGCCAGTGTTGGATCGTTTCGTTCTTTGCACCTCCTCCACAGAGGTAAATCGCATTGAGCGGCTTCCGTTCGTCGAGAACAAATCGTTCGTAAGCCTCCGCGATCGTTTCGACCGTATAGGCAGTAGCCGTCGCGATGAGGTCGTTCCCTTTAAGTTTTCCCGTCCGCTTGAAAAAATACTCGGGAGGAAATTCATCCCGACCCGTCGACTTCGGCGCAGGACGCTTTAAATACGGGTGGGCGAGAAGTTTTTTAATCGTCGGAATATGAATTTTGCCAACGATCGCAAGCCGTCCGCCGACGTCAAATTTCTTTTTTCCCTTCGTCGCCTTTTCGACCGCGGCGTCGATCCATACATTGGCCGGACCTGTGTCGAGCGCGAAAATCTCACCTTTCGGATCGATGTAAGTAAAATTACTGATCCCGCCGAGGTTATGGATCGCGATGCCGTCTTGGCCGCCCGGAAGAACCGAACTGAGAAGGTAATGATAGAGTGGCACGAGTGGTGCTCCCTCGCCGTCCGCCGCGAGATCCCCCTGGCGAAACTGAGAGATAACCGTGCGTCCGGTTTTTTCCGCGACCCGCGTCGGGTCGCCGAGCTGAACCGTAAACGAATGCGGACGACGGGAAGGGTGGTGTGCGACAGTTTGGCCATGCATCGCGATCGCTGATGGCCGTTCATCCGCCGAAAGATTTTCGATCAAATCGGTGAGGACTTCGCCGATCCAGTCCCCGATTTCCGTATGGAGCGCGAAAATCTCTTCAATCGTCGTCTTCACTCCCGGGCGCTGGAGCGCAAAAACACGTTTCCGGAGCTTTGGTGGATAGGGCAGACTCGCTTCCCATTTTGGCGTCCAGCTCTCCGGATCAAACTCTATCGCGGCGATATCGACGCCGTCGCACGAGGTTCCGGTCATTACCCCCGCAATCGTTATTCGTTCTGCCATTCCCATAGGTTACATTGACATTTTTTCGGAAGACATGAGATTTTAGAATCGATGCGCCTTTGGAAAACACCCGAGCGGTTGCGCCGAGTCGCGCTGCTGCTTTACATCGCTCTGCCATTAGCATTTTTCGCTTCGCTCATCGCGCGCCGGATGCCGTGGTGGAAGTGGAATCCGAACGAAGAATGGCCATTTTGGCTCGGAACGTTAGGCGGACTTTCCGGCGTCGTCATTTCCCTCCTGCGAACGAATCGTTGGGCATACGGAATCGTCGCACTTTTAGGTGTCGTTGCGACTCTCGCTTGCCTCTTCTTTTCCATCCGCCAAGAAAACGTCGGTCTCGGACTCTTCGCCGTCGCATTTGGAATTATCGCGTACGCTTATGTCGATCGCCTCGGCTCGGCATTCGAGATGCCCGCAATCCGTCCAGGTCTCCGTTGGTTCCAATCCGTACCCGAACCGATCCCGGGCGTAACCGTAGACTGGGGCGATCAGAAAAGTCTTCGTCTGAGTAAACTCGATCTCGAGGGCGGTTTTATTTTGGGAACGTTTCCGCGCGGCGCCGAGAAAAATCTGCCCAGTGATGTCATGCTCCACTACCGCGGTTCGAAGATGGGCTGTGAAGTTCGGATCTTGACCTCGATGCCTTCGAAAATCGATTCGTCGTGGGCGGGGATTGGGGTAGAATTTAAGAACACGGATCGTGATACTCGAAAAGAATTGTCGGATTTCATTGAAGTGCTTCGCGGAGAAGGCCATGTCAGCACCTAAGCACAATCGAAGTTTCCTTATTCTCGCCGCCACCCTTCTGATCTGTTTTTCCGGGTGCACGCGCGACGCAAAGAACGCAAACGATCCGGAACATCGCCTGACCGATTACATTTCTACGAGCTTCTCGGTTCGCGACACTGGCGATCGTAAAAATCTCGAGGACTACCTCACCGGCGGCGCGAAAAATCGTCTCGTCGCGTGGAGTGAAGATCAGTTTCGCCAAGCCTTCGTCGAAAATAAACGTAAATTCATCAAGCTCGCGATTCGCGAAGTAAAACCTGTAACGCCGAACCGTACCGACATTACCTACGAACTTACCTACGTCGACCAAGGAAAAGGTCCGGATGCTCGCGTGACGACGAAGCGGATGTGCGAGATGACTCTCGAAGACGGAAAATGGTTCATCCGTGAAGTGAAGAACATCAAAGAGCTGATCGAGTACAAAAACGAAATTTCGATCGTTTATTAATCACTAAAATCTACTCGACGAGATCTACACTAGGCCCGTCACCGAGTGTGCTCGTCGCATCGTCGAGTGTCGTACCAGAGTTCACTTTTTCGAGCGGCGGAAAACATCCCGTTTCCTCGAGTTTTGCCCGCAACAACCTCGGGAGCGCCTCGCGTAAAAAGACTCCACGAACTTTAGGCGTTTCACCCTCACAGGCACCGTCCCCGATGAGGAGCGCCGGCTTATCAGAAAAGCGGGTAAAGACGGTACCCGCGTCACGCTGGCGACAAAGCATTTTCAAACAGTACGAATCGCACCGGAGAATATCCGCGCTCGCCCGAAGCTGCTTCTTTTCGAAAACCAGCCATTCGGTTTTGAGAGGGCCCACGAGCGCCTTACACGTCTTCGGAAGTCCGCGGAGTACTTCGAGGTAGGTTTGGCCACAGCGAAGAATTGCCGGATTCGGGAGCGTCACCGATTCTAGATTGAAAAGAAATTTTAGAGATTCAGCCGCGTACGGGCCGGGGCAGGCGCCGAGCATGAGGTTCACCGAACGCGAGGTGTTTGCAAGCCAGGCGCTCGAGGCCTTATTCGCCTTCTGCATGCTTTGTGTGTCCTTCTTCAGACCCGACTTATAGTAGGCGACCGTCGTGACGACCCGTTCAGTCCAGGTCGCAACATCCGGTGGTGATCCGCGCGGACATTTTCCTTCACCGTAAAGACACGGATGAATGAGGGCGACGACGCCGACCGCGCTCGGATTTATTTTTGCGATCACGCAGCCAAGCGAATCCAGACCGCCACATCCATCACAGTTTTTTCCGAGACAGGTGAAAATTTCGGTTTCGTTCAAACTCTCGAAAATTTTCCTACGGTCGGGACTGGAAGGTACCGTTCCGAAACTCGCGCGAAACCACGAAGCCGGCGCGAGGCGAATCGGAGTCAGGACTTGGTTCATTCTGGAGCGTAGTTCTCGTTCAACTCCCTTCGGCGTCATCGTATATTTCGATGGGAAGGCCGCGAGCGGAAAGGCATTTCGATTGATTCGGCCTTCCGTCGTCACGGGATCCGCGCCGAGTGCTCCCGACACGAGTGCGGAAAACAAAAAAAGCCGGACCCCAAAGAGGATCCGGCTTCTCCGAAAAGAAGACATTAGGCTTGGAGTGCCTTCACCGTCAGGGACGGTGGAATCGTCGAGATGGCGATGATGCCGCTCTCACGTGGCGCAGGCTCGACGTCTGTCGCGGAAGAACCGCGACGTTGCGAGGCGATGGTCATCAGGTGCGTGCGCAGTTCTTTAAACATCGGGTGCTTGATCGTATATTCGTTCTCCTGAAGAACGACTTGCTTCGCGACTCTTTCGCGAAGGTTGATTACGAGTGGCGCTTTCAGATTCGCGGACATTTGTGCGATATCGTCGCCGATCGTAAGCAGCGTGAAGACGGCCGACTGATTTACGTTATCGAGGCGGAGTTCGCGGAGTTCCGCGGCCGAGAGGCGAACCGTGTAATCGGTCTTGAAAATTTTAGGTTCGAGGAGTGGAATCGCGAGTTCTGGATTCTCGAGCGATTGAAGCCACACAATAAGTACATCGTCGCCTGGGTCGACGAGACAAAATTTCGTGAATTCGGGAAAACCGAGGATTCCACCCGAGATGGAAATGAGATCCGACTCTGCTACTTCGAGTCGGCCAAAACGTCCTGTTTGTACAACCATTCTATTTTCCCCTGTAGATTCGTCGATCCATCCTGGATCTAACGTGCCCGTGATTTAAACCTTGGGCGCCCGAAACTCTTATCCTTTTAATACTTTGGAAACTTGGTTTACCGCAACTGAAGTCTTCGCGGCCTGTTTATTCTGGTCCTGAATGGCCGAGTAAACCTCTTCGCGGTGAATTTTCGTTTCTTTCGGCGCTTGGATCCCTAACCGGACCTGCTTCCCTTTAATTTGCACAACGACAATTTTGATATGGTCGTCGATCGCAATACTTTCCCCGAGTTTTCGGGTGAGGACCAACATAAAAACTCCATCTCTAGTAAAGCCAGTAATCCTTTACCGAGAGCCGGTTTATTCTAACGCTCCGCAAATCTCAACCTATCTTTTCATTTCCACTATTTAAGAAAGTCCATGAGGGTCGGCTGTAGAAGTTTATTTGAGGATTGTAGCGCACTGCGAAAAACAGTTTCTTCTTTTGCCAGATTACTCACAACCTCGGCCATGTCCGCATCTTCGATGTGCGAACTCAGCTGGGCGTGCGTAATATTCTGCCGTTCCAACGACTGAGTCATCGTTTGGAGGCCATTAATCCGAGATCCGATCTTCGCCCTCATCGAATTCAAGCGGGTGTGCATCTGATCAAAACGATCAAGTGTGTTCCGAATCGTCTCCGTGTCGCTGGTCAGGAGACCAATCCGGAGGTTCTGGAGTTCTTCAAAAATGTTCACATTTTCGGGGTGTGGGCCGGCCGGTTGGCCGCCGGTCATCTTCCCCTCCGCCGAATAGCTCGCGGGTGCGCGGTTCCCTGCTCGCATTTGAAGTTCCGGCGATTGGCCCATATCCGCCGGGCGTTCTTCCGCCTTCGGATTCGTGTTAAAGACCTCGTGGCCTGGAAGGTTCATCGCGATGAAAACATCGCGACCGACTTCGACCATCATCTGGCCATCGTCACCGACGTATTTCCCGTCAGCGGTGATTGGGGGCTTATCGGTTTTGTAGCCCCCGAAAACGTACCGGTCGCCGATCCGGCGATTTCCGGTTCCGATCGCGCTTTGGTACATTTGGGTAATTTCTTCGGCGACGGCGAGTCGAGTATCGTCGTTTGCGGAGGCGCCGCTGGCTTGTTGGATCGCGATTTCTTTCGCGCGAACACAAATATCGGCGAGTTCGGCGATCGCAGACTCCGTATTATTCAGCTGGGCTTCGGCGATTTTTCCATTCGTAAGGAACTGCTCGTTGTTCACCTTATCGGTGCGCATTTCGAGCACTTTCGCCGCGCCGACCGGGTCGTCCGACGGCGTGTTCAGTTTCTTCAACGTCGCAGACTGCGTCTGGAGATTCTCCATCCGCCCTTTCGTCCGGTTAATCGTCTCCCGGACCGTCCCGAAATTGGTGTTATCGCTTACACGCATTCGTCATTACCGTTTTAGATTAAGAACCGTTTCCAAACACTGGTCGGCGACCGAGATCACCTTCGCGGAAGCATCGAACGCCCGCTGAAACTGCAGAAGATTCGCCGTCTCTTCATCCATGGATACCCCTGAGATTTGCTCGCGCATCTTATCGAGTTGCATCGAAATATCTTTTTGTTGGACGAGGGAGTTCCGGTTCCGGCCGGCAACGACGCCCACGTCCGAAACGATCCCGTTATAAAACGCGTCGACGGTGGCATTTCCGTTTTCCATCACACGCATATTCTGGAGCTGTGAAATTGCTACGGCGATGCGGTTATCACCCGGCGAATCCGGAATTGCGCCCGCCGCGATTTGGTTAACGTCATTCGCGACCGCGTCCGATAGGCCGATATACTGAGAAGCGCGTTCTTTGCCATCGAGCTGTTTAAAAAAATCGACACCTTTCGTGCCGTACCGAGTAACCCCTTCGCGGTGGACTGCGTTTACGGATTCTGTAATCGTCGAAGCAAGCTCATCGAGACGATTTAAGATCGAGGAGAGGGTTTGGTCCCGTACTTCGAGGAGCGCGCCGATTTTTCCACCGTGTACGGCGTGAGTCACGTCGCCCGAAGCACTGCCGGTGTAGCCGAGCGAAAACGAATTTTCCGGCTTTCCGTCGTCATCGGCCGGGCTACGACGAACCGAGAATTTTTCTGCATTCGGACCGGAGACAAGTGGACCGACGCCCTTGATATCGACGTTATAGGCACCGTCCTTATCAAGGTGTACGGCGGTGTCGACGAACGTTCCGAGTTTCTTCATCGCGAGATCGCGTTGGTCGCGAAGATCATTCGCGGGTGCACCCGAGAGTTCCTGAACCTTAATTTTGATATTCAGGTCTTTCACCTGTTCGGCGAGTCCATTCGCTTCTTGGGCGAAACCTTCGATCCGGCTGTCTAGGTGCGAGCGAACCTCTTCGACGGAACTACGAAGGCGGCGAAAGTCGTTCGCCATGGCCGAGGTCGATTCCCGAACGCTCTGACGAACGGCTTCGTTATCCGGTTCGTTTCCGAGTTTTCGAAACTCGTTAAAAAACTTCGAGACGAGGCGGTTTAAACCCTCACCGCCCATTTCGTTAAAGATGTCTTCCGTCTGCTTCAGTGCCAGATCCTTCTCTTCCATTCCAGAGAGGTCTTTCGCGGCCGTGCGGATCTGTTTTTCGATGTAATTATCGTTAATCCGCTCGGTTCGCGCGAGGAGAGTGCCCTGGCCAATAAGATTTTTTTGGCCGAATGGCGTCGGATTATCTGCCTTCTGCTGTACGCGCTGCCGCGAATACCCTTCCGTGTTTGCATTCGAGATGTTGTGAGAAGTCGTGGCCATCTGGGCTTTCGCCGCCACCATCCCACTTTTCCCGGTCTGCATTACGTTAGGTAAAGGCATCGCAGTCCTTCCTTACGCTTCCGTCGAGAGCAGGCGTGCCCCGGCGGTGTTAGGAAGTTTCTGTCCTTGGTTTCCGTACATTTCGGTCGACGGAACGGCTTCGCCAAGAACGTTCTTTTTCATCACGTTTACGTGTTCAAGCGAGCGCTCGACAAACTCACGATTCGACTCGTTCAGTTTTTTCGCGCGTTCGATCAGTACGGTCAGCGCGGTCAAAGCGCTCCGAAATTTTTCCGAAGTTGCCGCGTCGCGCGGTTCTACTTCCCGAATGATGAAATTCAGGGTGAGATCCTTCAACGGAATTTTCCAGTCGAGGGCGATAAACGTCGAAATCCGAATTCGATCGGACTCGGCCTGTTTAATCGTCTCGATGATGAGTTCTTTAGCGTGGGTCTGTTCGGTGATGAGCTTCACGTCGGCGGCGATGAACGCTTCCCGCTCGAGCTTGCAGGTTTCGTAGAGTTGGCGATGAAGGCCAATCATACGCTGCAAGCACGCGTAGAGCGGCTCGAGATGCTTATCTAGTAGGCCTTGGGGGTTATTTATGGACACGTATTTCCTCCGTCCATCCTAGACGTGAGTCGAACGTTAAAAAGCGAAGAGATTAAAGCGAATGCTCGCCGATCATTTTCTCGGCGACTTTTTCGGAGTCGACTTTGTAATCACCCGAAGCGATGCGCTTCTTCAACTCGGCGATACGATCTTCACGGACATCCGGCGCGGCACTGGCGACTGCGTAAGCTTTCGCAAGATCTCTCGCTTTATCCGAAATTTCCGCACGTGCCGGCGCAGCCGACGTCTCGGAACTTTTCGTTCCGGTGTCGATCGACTTCGCGCGATCCGTTTTCGAAGTCTGCTCTGACTTTTTCAGACCCTCGG
>JBBQMV010000020.1:0-16293 GCA_038329315.1 Bdellovibrionia bacterium
GCTCTCGAACGGAGATCTCTATAATGATCCCGTTCTCAGCACTGCCCCCCCCACCGGAAAAACCGGATTCCTCGCACGCTTCCGAAACCTCTGGGAGTTCGGCGACGACGCGACTCTCGAGCTCGGCCTTTCGGGCGCGACCGGGAAAAACGCCTACGGGTACCAATCCACCGCTTTCGGCGGGGATCTCACGCTGAAATGGCGCCCGGCAGAAGGCGGAAAATACCACGCTGCCATCTGGAACACGGAATACCTCGGCGCTCGTCGGAAAGGCCGGGTCGATTCGAACGGAGCGAACGACGAGAAGGTCGGCGGCGTGGCCAGTTACGTTCAGTTTCAGTTCGACGAACGTTGGTGGATCCAGGCGCGAGCGGAATACCTCGGCCTCCCCCATTCGGATACAGAGCTGGGTCACTCGAAGCAAAGCGGCTTGATCGCCTTCTTCCCGAGCGAGTTCTCGGGCTTTCGCCTCCAGTACGATCACGAAAACGATCACGCGCGCCCGCGCACGGATCACACCGTTACTCTCCAATACAACGTCACGATCGGCGCTCACCCAGCGCACGCCTATTAATTTCGAATTCGAAAAGGAACCCTTATGAAAACGAAACTTTTACTCTTTACTCTCCTCGCCGCATTTTCTCTCTCCGCCGAAGCGAAGCTCAGCGTAGTCACCACGACGACCGATCTTCGCTCGATCACGAGCGAAGTCGGAGGCGACCTTATTTCGGTCGAAAGCCTCGGCCGAGGAACCCAAGATCCGCACTTCATCGAAGCGAAACCATCCTACATGCTGAAGGTGAATAAAGCGGATCTCGTGATCTCGACCGGGATGGAACTCGAAATCGGCTGGCTTCCAAGTATCCTCTCTGGCGCGCGGAACCCGAAGGTGAACGCCGGCGAGCGCGGAAATCTCGAGGTCGGCCCTTCCGTCGAGCCGCTCGAAGTACCGACGGGGAACATCAGCCGTGCAGACGGGGACGTCCACCCCGCCGGAAACCCCCATGTGACGCTCGACCCGATCCGTTCGGGCGAAATCGCGGTCCTGATCTCGAAGCGCCTCGGCGAACTCGATACGGTGAACGCCGCGAAATACGAATCGAATGCAAAAGCGTTTCAAGCGCGGCTCGTCGAGAAAACGAAAGCGTGGGCGGCCCGGATTCAGAAAACCGGCATCACAAAAATCATCACCTACCACAAGACCCTCACCTATGTTCTCGATCGTTTTAAACTCGAGAATCCTGCGATCCTCGAACCGAAGCCCGGAATTCCTCCGACGAGCGGTCACATCATCGACGTGATCAAAATTGCGAAGGAACAAAAAATCTCGCTCATCCTCGTCGAAAATTATTTCGATGGGACGGTCACGACGAAAATTAAGCAGGAAGTTCCGGGTCTCCGTGCGGTCAGCATACCGGTGGCCGTCGAAGGGGCCACCGGCATTTCGAAACTCGATGACCTCTATGAGGCGGTCGTGAAAGCGATCGAAGGAAAATAAGATGCACCCGACTTTAGACGCTCTACGTTTCTTAGCCGCTCCGTTCGCGATGTGCCTGATTCTGGCTGGAATTCACTGCTATCTCGGACTCCACGTACTCGCGCGGGGAGTCATCTTCGTCGATCTCTCCCTCGCCCAAGTCGCGGCGTTCGGAGCGACGCTCGCCGTCCTGTGGGGATTCGACCACCACTCGCCGGCGACTTACTGCATCTCCCTCGGAAGCACGTTTCTCGCCGCCGCCCTTTTCGCCCTCGCCAGACGGCACGAGAAACTTTTTTCCCAGGAAGCGATCATCGGTATCGTGTACGCGCTCGCCTCGGCGGCCGTAGTGCTCACCGTCGATAAAATCGCCCACGGCGCCGAACACATCAAAGACCTTCTCGTCGGCCAGGTTCTCTGGGTGACCTGGGCAGACGTGCTGAAGACAAGTCTGATCTACGGTGTCGTTTCGATACTCCACTACGTATTTCGGAAACAGCTCCTCGGCGTCTCGTTCGGAACGCATCCGGGAAAAACGGGAATCTGGGACTTCCTGTTTTACGCGCTCTTCGGCGTCGTCATCACCTCTTCGGTGAGCCTCGCCGGCGTTCTGCAGGTCTTCGCCTACTTGATCGTACCGGCCGTCGTCGGAACGCTCTTCTTTAAAACGATTCGGGCGCGCCTCCTTTTCGGTTGGGCGCTTGGTTTCGTATTGAGCTTCATCGGGATGACGCTGAGCTACCTCTGGGACTTGCCTGCGGGCGCATTCATTGTGGTTTGCTTCGCGGCACTACCCGTTTTGCTGCTGCTGATCTCGCCGATTCTGAAACTCGAACGAAGATAAAGCGCCTTCAGCTTATCGCGGGTTCGGCTCAGGCTCCGAACTTTGAGGGCGCGAACACCCGCTTTTTCTGAACGGTATTCTTAACGACCGGCGCGTCTAGCGTCATCGTGGCTTTAACTTCTTCGATACCACCGCGAAGGACCGGTGCCTTCGGCTTCGGCTTCGGCTGAGTGTTCTCTGCGGGGGCCGGTGCCAGCGTATTCGCCACGTGCGTGCCGAATTTCGAGGTCGGAGTCTTATTCATCTTCGGAAGCTCGGGTGGCGGGGTTCGCGAAGTCACTGGCTTCGTCGCGACCTTCGCTCCGCCCGTTTTAATGGCCTGAACTCCGCCGTCTCCGCGACCCGTCTTCAAGATCTTACGAAACGTCTTCGAACACAGTGGCGCCGAATCACGAGTCGCGAAATAAGCCGCCGGCGCGATGAGCGCGAGCGTTACGTTATAGGCTGGGCAAAGAGTCGCCCACCGACCGAAGCATTGGACTTGTGCCTTCGTCTTGTAGCCGAGTTCGCAGCTTTGAATTTCGTCGAACGCGACACGAAGATCCGCCGCGCTATCGCTGAACATGCGGCCCGTCCCACATCGGTCGATCACTTCTTCGGGGTGCGACAGGTACAGCGTTTTCATGTTCGTGATCATCGACTCCGCGAGGTCGCCCATTCCGCCACCGGAGGCGAGACGGTCGGCCGACATCTGGAGCAAGCCGAAATTCGTTTGCTGGTCCCAACGGACGTTCTTGAGCGCGAAAAGCGCGTTGAGGGAATCGGTCGATGAGTACAACGCCTGGGGCGCGGCGCGCCCCGGATTGTCGGTATTGTAAAAATGGCTCAAAGTTTCGTGGGAGCCCTTGTACTTCATGTCGGTCACTGCAGCAGAAGCGCCGCTCGATTCGTGCGGAGCCATGCCGAGCACTTTCGCGAAACGCGCGATCTCGGTTTCGCCGATCTTCGTCTTCGAATGATCGACGTAGTATCGGAAGTTCTCAAAGAAGAGTTGGCGAAGGTTCGAAGGCAACCGCTTCACGCAACTCGAGTCGTCGCCAGCGTCCGAAAGAAGCGCTTCCTCTTCGTTCGTACGGAACTCAGACCAGTTGCCGGTCTCGTCCGGAAGAAACGGGCTTGCTCTACCGAGAACGCCCGCGGCATGCGCGGACGAAACCGTGAGTGAGACCAGCAGGACAGAGAGTTCGGTAAAAATTTTAGTCATTGAAGTCATAAGACACCTCGTATTTGAACGATGGCCTAACTGCATCAGGTGTTCCCACGCGCCGCGTTATATCCAGTATTACCTGATTTAACCAGTCAATAGTTTAACCAAGGGCGGGAGATTAATACCCTTTTAGAACCCTATTTCTTCCTAAAATCAAACTACGCGAATTCGGAACCGATGTCGGCGGCCGGTGCGCGCTGCATTAAAGCGCGTAAAACGTCACGTGCGGGCCTATCCCCCCGAATTAATTCAGATACGCCTTGCGTTATCGGCATGGCGATTCCACGCTCAGCGGCAAAAGCCGAGATAATCTGCGTAGTTCGGACCCCCTCGGCTACCTCCCCGAGTTCCTTCAGAATGACATCTAACGGCACTCCCTCGGCCAGTTTTCGGCCTACCCGGTAGTTCCGGGAAAGAGGCGACGAACAGGTCGCAAGCAGGTCGCCGACTCCCGCTAACCCTAAAAACGTCCCCTCGCGGGCCCCCATGGCGGTCCCGAATCGGACCATCTCGGCCAGACCCCGAGTAATGAGGAGGGACCGAGTATTCCATCCGAACTGGAGAGCATCCAGCGCCCCAGAGGCGATCGCGTAAATGTTCTTCAACGTACCCGCCCATTCGATTCCGACCACGTCATCGGCCGCGTAAACCCGAAATCTGGGGGTCGTGAGCCAAGCCACCCCTGCATCGACCGCTTCGGCAAACTCGCTCGCCACGACCGTCGCGGCCGGCTCGTCCTTCGCAATTTCAGCGGCGAGGTTCGGGCCGGAGATCACGCCGATCCGGGAAACGGGGAGCTCCTCGGCGAGCATCGTCGAGACGCGTTTCATCGTCCCCTCTTCGATACCCTTCGTCGCGTGAAGCACGATTTCGTCGCCGCGGAAAAGCGGTGCGAAACGCTTCGCTTGTTCCCGACAGGCCTTCGATGGCAGCGCCCAGATCACGCCCTGTATTCCGTTTTCGAAAACGCGTTCGATATCGGTGTATGCGTGAACGTTCCCGGGAAGGACCATGTCCTTCACATACGACGGATTCATCCGGGTCGAATTCATCGCCCGCGCCTGATCTTCGCCACGAACCCAAACGCGTACGTCGCCGCAGTTCGCGGCCGCGATTTTCGCGAGCACGGTTCCCCAGTTCCCGCCCCCGATGACGGCGATCGTCGACTTAGACCAGAAATCCTTTTTCATCCTGCGCTCCCGGTACACGACGCCGCGGATCCGCGAGCCGGCTCAAGCCGTAACCCGCGAGGCGGTTTCGATAGTAATAAAGTAGGTTCATGTCCTCGGAATAAATCGTCGCGTCGCCGCGTTTTAGCACGGCGTTACCGTGGAAGAGACCGAGGTTTCGGATCCCGTCCTTCAGCCACTCCTTCGTGCCGAGCATCCGAATTTCCGGCGTAACGTGAAACATCCCTCGGTCGGCGCATTCGACGATGCGATTATGCATGACTTCGGCTTCCTGAAGAAACTCTTCCCAGAGAATCGTCCGGTGCGCGAGACTCATCCGGATGAATCGGTAGAGATCGTAATCGGGATACCGTTCGCGAAGCGATTCGAAAAATGTAAAAGCCGCGAGGTGGGAAGTCAGAATCGTATTTTCCGCGTGGTAGCGCTCGACGATGCGTTCGCCTAGGATACGCGTATATTCGCGGTCGCGCTGCGGGGACGAAGTGAGTTCGCCGTAACTCGAAAGCCAACGGACCGGATCGATCGTCGTACCATTCGGCCCGATCGAATTTCCCTCCTCGTCGACGAAGTTCCCGAATACGTCGAGGGGCTTACCGATCCGAACAGTCATCCCGGATTCGGCTTTGAAAATTTGCCAGAAGAAGTGCAGCACCTTCGAGAACTTGGACGATTCGTCGTCCGTGATGATGAATCGGTGCTTTCCCGCTTCCGTGAGGTAATCGTCGATGAGGGTCGAGGCTTCGAGCACGAAGTGATAGCTGGTCACCATCGGAACAATGAAGACCTTCGGATTCGGAATTCCGTCTTTCAAATTCTCGAGCTGGGCGTCGAGCGCGGTTCCCAGGAGACCGAGCTTTAACTTCGATTCGATGGCTCCGCTTCGCATGCGACCGCCGCCCGGGAAGAAGACCGAATGGATGCCTTCCTTCAAAATCCTCGTCGAGTAATTTTTCAGCAGAGACCGGTAAATCCGGTTCGTTTTTTGGCGATCGACGGTATACGCGCCGAGATTCGACATGAAGAAACTGAGGAACGGATTCGAAAACAAGTTCAGACCGGCGCCGTAGGCGAACGGCGGAAGTCCCATCAGGTAAATCACGTAACCGATGAGAATCGAGTCGATGTTCGACTGGTGAGTCGGGACGAGGAGAATCGTACCTTTCGCGGCGAGCTTCTTCAGGTGAGCGACTTCGCCGCCGATCCGGAGGCGCGAGCGAACGTCTTCGGACATTTTCCAGGGTAGGATGTTTTTCACGCTCGCCGCGTTTAGGAGCCAATTAAATCCGTAGGGCAGAACGCCAGTGGTGAACTTATAAATTTTCGGATTGAAGCGCCCGCCGATTTCCTCGGCGAAACGGGTTGCGACATCGTGGAGTAACGGTGAACGGTCCGCGAGGGCGGCTGGCTGAAGGAGGGATTTTTGGATGCCGTTCCAGAGCACGCGATCGTGCTTGAGTCGATTTTTCGTGAAGAGGTTTCCGCGGTCACGATTAAGCCGCTGCCGTTCGAGGTAAAGTGCGGCGGTGAGTTCGGTTTCGATTTTAACCGCCGGAACTTCGGAGAGCGTGCGAGTGACGACATCTTCGAGAATCCGCGGGCGAATTTTCGTGAACTCCGTGAGCGGACTCGTGAGCGCCGTGTCCGTCGATTCAGGAGGAGGCGTTGGAGTTTCGGCCGCTTTCAATCAGGGGTCCTTCGGGTTTTCGATGCGGACGGGGTTACGCCGGAAAGAAAAGGGCGACCCGCCCCGAACGAACCGCGACCTCGATTGCCGGGCCACGGATTTCGTTACTCAGTCCTTGCGAAGATAAAGAAAGTATCCCACCCAGAACCGGAAACCGCAAACCATGGAGCCGCACGCCGCGTGCGGGCGAGCCGATCGGAAAGAGACTCGCGATCTTCCCGACCGCCTTCTGCGATTTCGATGAGCGTCGGGTTTTTGGCGCCACCGCGTCTCGGAGGGCGTCGATCGAAGTCCGCTTCAGCTTCAGCGGGGAGAATCGGGCGGAAAGGTAAAACGTCGCGCCCTTCTCTCCGATCGAAACGACGCGAGGGACGCGGCGGCTGATTTCCGAGAAGTCGAGGTGCACGGCGAAGTCGTGGTCCGCGCGCCCGCCCTGAAAGCCGACGGCATAAATAATTTTTGCGCCCTGTTTCGCGCTGAAATCGAGCGCGATGGCAAGGTCGCTTCGTTCCTTCTCGCGCGCGAGCCGGATCGTCGGGAGATCCTTCGCTCCGCGAAGCTCGCCCTCCGACCCGATACCGTCCATGTCGCCAATCGCCAGCGTCGCGGGAAGCCCCGACTCGAGAAGCGGTCGAAGGCCGGCATCCACTCCGACGAAAACGACGGCGGCGGACTTCTTGAATTCTTGATGAGCCCAATAGGCGAGTTTTTTAGCGTCTGCAAACGGACCGACGAGGACGAAAATTGGATTCATCCCGGGAGTGTCCCACGAAAACGCGGGGCGAAAAAACGTTTTCCGCTGCGCGAGCTATTCGCGACGCGACGGCATCCAGTCGTAACTCGGAAGTGTCGTTCCGTTTCCGAGCCGCACCCCTTTTAGATTCCGCGGAGTTCCATCCGGAGCAGTCTCATAGGTGGTCGAAATCTCGGTTATCCCGTATTCGCGGACATCGATGATTTCGGTGGCTTGGCTGATCCCGTCTTGGTTCATATCCGTCCAAAGCCCGATTCCGCGGAGCTCGTCGCCGGAAATTTTTCCGTCGCCATTATCGTCGAGACTCGAAAGCGCGTCGTATCCGTTCGCCC
The DNA here is from genome assembly GCA_038329315.1 of Bdellovibrionia bacterium. Lineage (GTDB taxonomy): Bacteria > Bdellovibrionota > UBA1018 > UBA1018 > UBA1018 > JACMQW01. The sequence continues at coordinate 7,489 of JBBQMV010000020.1, forward strand.
AAAACGCGTTGAAGGTTACGGAGCCGAAAAGCTGGAACCCCGACTCAATCGGGCGGCGCGCCTGGTCTCGGTAAACGAGAAAAGCCGAATTCGTATTCGGCCAACCCCAGCTTGCCCGCACTCCGCGCCCGTCGAGATCGAAACGGACTTTCGATTTCGGATCAATCATCTGGCCGAGCGAAAGACCGGCGCGCTTCGGAATCACCAGGGGCGAAATCACACGCGTGCGGGAAAGCTGGGAATAGAGCTTGGACTGCTCGTCTTGAACTCGTTTTACTTCGACGGAGTCTTTCTTCTTATCGAGCATCGTCACGAGGTAGGTCGCCGCTTCGGCTCCCACGTCATAGCCGAGAAGTCCCGCGTCGCCTTGACTGAAGGTCGCGAGACTGTCCTTCAAGATCGAACGGTACTCCACGAGTGCTTCCGTCCGGTGCCCCGCTTGATCATGCACCCACGCCGTTCCGAGCCGAGCGATCCAGTTCCGTGGATCCGCTTTTAAAACCTGGGCGTAAAGATCAAGGGCGCGATCACGGTCCGCTGGCTTCCCCTTCGCCTTCTCAATCGGATGAAATTGTTCGATCGGACTCGCGTATGGCCATTTGTGCTCCATTCCCGTTGTCTTCGAAACTCCGACTATTCTTTCGGGAAGCACGTAAGCCATCACGTGCAAACGCGCGAGCGGCAGAAGGAGCGGCGTCGTAGCTTCACTTCCGTCCGCGGCATCTTTTTTCAACCGCTTCTCGAGATTCTGAATCACGCGCTCGACCGGAACCTGTTCGAGCTGGGGCATTGCGTACTTCGCTTCCGATCGATGCGCAGCCAAAACGAAGAGGAGCATTAAAGTCCGAGAAACGTTTTTCCTCGTCACAAGCGTCATCGAGAAACGATAATCGGCAAGCTCTAGGAGTCAAGCGAGGACCGCTGATGATTTAAGTAAAAACGATTTCGGCTATTTTCCGCGGATCGACCTTACGACATCCGCCACACTTTTAAGTTCATCCGGCGATAAATTCGGAAATCCCGGCATCGCCGTTCCCTCAAGGCCGAGATGTACCGTCTTTATAACTTCACTGAGACTGTCCCCGTTTTTGAATTTACCAGTCTTCCAGTTTCTCGGATGAGGATTCATGTATTGGCCCGCTGGACCCATTCCATCCCCTTTTTCACCGTGACAGGTAACACAGTTCACAGTGAAGACGGCTTTTCCTTTAGCCAGGGAGTCAGGACTCCCTTTCGGAGCCTCTCCACCCCATGCGAACGGCAGGGAGAAGAGACCGAAAGCAGTAATCGCAAGGACAAGGTATTTCATATGAAGCTCCAGTCCTTTGACGTGTGGAATATATTAAAAGAGAAACCGCCATTCGGCCCGAGCGCCGCGGCTCGTACCGGAAGCGTAGGGTCCGATAGCTGAATTCGACGTGACCGTGTTAAAATGGAAAACGTAGAGATTATTTTCATAGGGAAGACTGATTTGCATCGAATACCCTTTCGCATTAGCGCGGGAACCTGAAGTCGAATCGGGTTGGTAATAATCGGTTCTTCCCGAAAGCGTCAGGTGGGGATGAATATAGTAGTTTAGTGTCACGAAAGTTCCCCGACTTTGGAAGGTACCTCCCGGAGTAGGACTACCTGTGACGAATTCGTTTCTTGCCAATGCACCTCCGACGTAAACGTCAATGACGCCGGGAAGGACAAACCCGGTGAGGTAAAGGCGGCCTTGCGAATAGTGATCGCTCCAAGAAAAGGCACCGCCCGTGGGATCCATCAGCGGAATGACGCCATTATAGTACCCTGCGGTTACTGCGCCGTATTCCCCGAAAAATTGGTCGACCTGAAGCTTATAGTCTTTGGATAGGCCTTGATTTCGATTCATGAGCGCCGGCGTTACGTCGGTCGCTGCTGTACGATCGGCATTTACGCCGGAAAACCCGTTATAGATCCCAAGCGTAAAGTGCGTATCGAAATAGTTGAGTCCGAACTCGAACCCCAGCTGGGGCGTGTTCATCGCGCCGAACGGCGTCGAAAGCGTGTTTTGATTATAGGTGGGCGTCAGCAGATCCATGAGCGGGATTCCGCCATCATCGATCATTTGGTCGGACGCTCCGAAACCTTCGGGTGCCACCATTCCCCCTCTAAAATTAAAAAAAAGGTCGGGCGTGCCAGCGGCATATCGAAGATCGGCCTGACTCAACCCGATCGCGCCCCCGCCGGTCGTGGTGGGGCTCGCGTCGATCTCCGACCAGACACCAAAATTTCCCATAAACGCGCCGACCAGCGGCCAGAGTTCCACTTCGGGCACATTGATCTGATTCGAGGTCGTGGTAGCCCTTCCACCGGGAGGCGTAGAATTCGCCCATTCATAGTCCAAATTTAGTCCTGCAGCCAAATGTTCGTTCAGATTCATTTCCTTAGCATCGGCCTCTTTATCACCCATTTTATTCGGGAATCGAAAACCGGCTCGGCGATAGAGGTAGCCAAATCGGGTCAAAGTGGGAGCGCTCCCATTCGTATGACACATGACACAGGAAACGTGCTCCCGAATGGCAAACGCCGGCAAGGCATGGGCATTCGAGATGGAGAGGACGAAGAAGATTGCCCAAGACCCAAAAGTGAATAAATTTTTCATCTCTGAAGTCTAGGAGAGCAATATCCAAGCCCAAGCCCAGATCGCCCACGAGGGGCTTCTTAGGCCGCACGCCTCCGCGAATGGGGCAGTTCGTCCCAGCGTGGGCCAAAATGTAAACGGGAGACGAATCTAGACGCCGAGCTTCTTCAGTGCGACTTCGAATCCAGCAAGCTTAGTCTTGAACGCTTCGGCCTCGGCGCGCGTCTTATCGATCAGCTCCTTCGGCGCCTTCGCGACGAACGATTCTTTCGAAAGTTTTCCTTCGACGTGGGCGAGATCGACTTTCGTCTTCTCGATTTCCTTCCGCACGCGTTTCCGTTCTTCCTCGACATCGACCAGACCGTCTAAGGATATGCGAAGTTCAGCCGCCGGGTTCGCGAGCGGAATCATCGCTTCGAACTTCGAAACCGAATTTCCGACCGTATTCGCTTCGATTTTCGTCACCCGCGCAAGCTGAATGATGTCGTTCGCGTAAGCCGCGAAGAACGCCTTCGCGCCCGCGTCTTTCGTCGCGACGTGAAGAACGAAGTCCTTTTTCGGAGAAAGGTTATTCTCGCCGCGGAAATTTCGGATCGCTTCGATCACGGCCTTAAGACGACCCATCTCGAGCTCAGCGGCTTCGTCACGAAACGCCGGATCGGTAACGGGAAACGCCTGGAATGAAAGCGTCGCGACCGGAGGTTTTCCGTCGCGAGCGCGGACCGGCGTATTCGCTGGCTTCTTCCATGGGAGCGAGTCCCAGAGCTCTTCCGACACGAACGGCATGATCGGGTGAACAAGTTTAAAAGTCGACTCGAGCACGTAGTGAAGCGTGATGAGCGACTCTTCGCGCTCCTTCCCTCCACGGCGGAACGGAAGCTTCGCGAATTCGATCGACCAATCGCAAAACTCAAGCCACGCGAATTCGTAAATCGCGTTGGTCGAGTCGTTGATTTCCCAGTTGGCGAAACCTTTTTCGACCGTCTGGATCGTGGATTGGAGACGCGAGAGAATCCAGCGATTCGCCGGAGCGAGCGTCTTGAAATTCTTCTTGAGCCAAGCTTCTGCCCCCTCTACCGGTTCGGCCAACGGACCCGAGTTCGGAATCTCATCCGATTTCTCAAGCTGGAGGTGAAGGAACTTCGTCGCGTTCCAGAGTTTGTTCGCGAAAGCGCGGTAACCTTCCACGCGGTCGACGGAGAGTTTGATGTCGCGGCCTTGGCCCGACATCGACGCCAGCGTAAATCGAAGTGGATCGGCGCCGTGCTCTTCGATCAACACGAGCGGATCGATCACGTTCCCTTTCGACTTCGACATCTTCTCGCCCTTTTCGTCCCGCACCATAGGGTGCATGTAGACTTTCTTGAACGGAACATCGCCGACGAAATGGATTCCCATCATAATCATCCGGGCGACCCAGAAGAAGATGATATCGAAACCGGTTTCAAGAACCGCCGTCGGATAAAAGGTTTCGAGCGCCTTCGTCTTGTCCGGCCAACCTAAAGTCGAGAATGGCCAGAGCGCCGACGAGAACCAAGTATCGAGAACGTCTTCGTCGCGCTTCACGCTCAGAGACTTACATTTCGAGCAGGCCTTCACGTCTTCGCGCGCGACCGTGGTCTCGCCGCAGTCGTCGCAGTACCAAGCCGGGATCTGGTGTCCCCACCAAAGTTGGCGTGAGATACACCAGTCGCGGATGTTTTCCATCCACTCGAAATAAGTCTTTTCCCAGTTCTTCGGGGCGAACTCGATCTGTCCAGAGCGAACCGCATCGATCGCGGGTTTCGCAAGCGGCGCGATCTTCACGAACCACTGCTTCGAAATCACCGGCTCGACGACTTCGCCGTAACGTTCCGATAATCCGACTTTGTGCGAGTGCGGTTCGACTTTCGCGAGTAGCCCGGCGGCATCGAGATCGGCGACGATCTTTTCGCGCGCTTCCGTAAATTTCAGGCCGGCATATATACCGCCGGAGGCGGTGATCTTGCCATCCAAACCCATCACCGAGAGGGTTTCTAATTTATGTTTTTGGCCAAGATCGTAATCATTAAAATCGTGAGCTGGCGTCACCTTCAGTGCACCGGTTCCGAATTCGCGATCGACGTATTCGTCCGTGATGACCGGAAGTTTTCTTCCAACCAGAGGAAGAATCGCGAATTGGCCATGAATATGCTTATATCGATCGTCTTCCGGGTGAACCGCGACCGCAGTATCCCCGAGGAGCGTCTCCGGCCGGGTCGTGGCGATCACGAGCATCGTCGGCTTTCCCGTAGCGGGATCGATCACGGCTTCACCGCGATTGTTTACGATCGCGTAACGAAGGTGCCAGAGGTTGCCCTTCCGTTCCGTCGGAATCACTTCAAGATCCGAAAGTGCGGACTGCGAACGCACGCACCAGTTGATGATCCGGTCGCCGCGGTAAATGAGGCCCTCGTCGTAGAGCTTTACGAAAACTTCGCGCACGGCCTTGGAGAGTCCGTCGTCGAGGGTGAACCGCTCGCGCGGCCAGTCGAGTGCGCAGCCGAGCCGCTTCATCTGGCCGGTGATTCCGCCGTGGTGATCTTCTTTCCACTTCCAAGTGCGCTCGAGAAATTTTTCGCGGCCGAGATCATGCCGAGTGAGCGGTTTTCCCGTAGGTCCCTTGCCCTCTTTCGCGATCTGCTTTTCGACCTGAGTCTGGGTCGCGATGCCAGCGTGGTCGGTGCCTGGAAGCCAGAGGGTGTTATCCCCGTGCATCCGGCGCCAGCGAATCAGAATATCTTCGAGTGTGAGCATCACGGCGTGGCCCATGTGAAGCACGCCCGTCACGTTCGGCGGAGGAATCACGATCGAATATGATTTCTGGCCGGGAACGGGATTGTCCGAAGATTCGAAACAGCCGTTCTTGATCCAGAATTCGTAGCGTTTCTGCTCGAATCCTTTGGGTTCGTAACTTTTCTCGAGACTCATATCCGTGAGACTTTCAGCTTAATGGTGATGGCCGCCCTCGCCGTGGACGTGACCGTGGGACTCTTCTTCTTTAGTCGCTGCCCGGATCGAAAGAATTTCGACCGAGAAATGGAGCGTCTGGCCCGCAAGCGGGTGATTTCCATCGATGGTGACTTCGTCGCCAGCAATGCCGACGATCGTAAAAATCATACCATGGCCTTCAGGCGATTGAGCTTGGAACTGCATTCCCGCTTCGATGCCTTCGGTGCCCGGAAATTGGTCCTTCTTCACGGTCATTTTCAAACCGGGATGAACCGGTCCGTAACCGTCTTCCGCCGCGACCGTAACATTTTTCTTTTCGCCGATCTTCAGACCGTCGAGACCTTTCTCAAGTCCCGGCACGATCTGACTCGCGCCCTGGATATAGAGAAATGGCTCTTCGTGCGAGGCTTGATCCAAAATGACGCCCGCGTCGTTCCGAAGGCTATAGGACATTCCAACTACTTTTCCTGAGGTTACGGTCTCCGACATACGATTCTCCTGTGGAAAATCGTTACCATGAATTTGCGCGAAAGCTAAAGCCGGGAAATGTTTCGAAAGGCGTGCTTCCCATCCCCATCTTCCCAGGGAAACACGCCTCTCGATGGGCTCAGATTTGGAGTGCTGTGAGAGTATCTTGCGGACCTGAGCTTAACGCCCGCAGGGGCATTTTACCACGCACTGCGTCATCGTGCCTCATCTTGCGGTGACGAACCTTCGGGATTCTGTCACCCTGGAATCGGATGCTTCCTGAAAGAGATAAACAAGCGAAGTTTCAAGCCGTGGCCGAGGCTGTTTTCACCATCCTCATTCGAGGTGGGATTGAAAATATGACCCATACCCGCGTCGCCGAAGTCTCCAAAGTGAGCCGTGCGTGGGTCTACAAATACATCGGAAAAACCTCCGAGGAACTGATCGCGTTCAGCCTCGACGCTATCGGGAAAGAGTTCGCTAAAGTCGGCGTTCTCCTCTCCCAGCAGAGCGCTGATGACGTCCGGTCGAGCCTTTTCAACGGCACTTTCCGGATGCTCCGGGATTCCCAAAAAAACCCGGCCCTCATGGCGCTCTATTCTCGGTACGCCGGCACGCTGAATCCGGTCGGCCGAAAAATCGCCGAACTCGAAGAAGAATATATGACCGCCGTCCGCCAACAGCTCGTGCAGTACTTCGGTCTGCCCGCAGATGAAGCGGTCATCGTCGCGGAAGTCCTCCATGGCATGCGAATGGGCCTCGCCGTTCGCTATTCTTTTCACGGACTAAAAGACAAAACGGACTACGAAGGCATTCAGAAGGCCCTTCGCCGCGTGATTAAGCATTTCGCCATCGAAGACCAAAAAGGCGAATCGAAAATCAATACCTAGTTCTCCGGCGGCGCATCCGCCGGCGGGATTCCCATGAGATTCTCCGAACGGAACTCCTTCCCGCAAAAAACCGGACGATCCGCGACGGGAACATTCCGGGGAAGACTCATCCCGGAAGCGATCATTAGCCCTACCCCCTGCGCGATACTCGCAAGCAGGATCACCCGAGTGATGCGGCCGACCGGTACGGCGAGCGCGCCCAGAATCGCGATCGGCAGAAAGAACGAGAGCGAATAATAATCATGAATGACGTTCAGCCGACGTACGAGTAACCAGTACGGAAAAATCCCGACGGACCAAGCGGCGAGCCGAAGGATCCGGTCACTCTCCAGGGTCGGCGCCGACTTTCTCGCCCTATACCCGCCGTAAAGCGCGAAAGCGAAGAGTGGGATGCCAACGCCTTTAAATGCGGTCCAGTTGAAGAACTTCGAATAGAACGCGTACTCCGTAAGAATGCCCCAGTCCGCGCCGATGGCCATGATCCCGCCCTCGTGCATCGGACTCGGGATACCGAGCCACTTCACGGCGAGACTCCACGCCGCGAAAGGCGCGACGAAAAAAACGGCCATCATCGCCTCGCGAGCAAGCCACTTCACTGCGCCAGGCGGGAAAAGCTTCCGCGGATCGCGGTCCTCCGCGAACGCCCAGCGGAAAAAAAGGATCGAAGGTAGTACGGTCGGCTTCACCGAAACTGCGAAGAGAAAGAAGAGCGCCGCGAGCGCCCGACGTTTCTCCAGAAAATACCCCGTTCCGAAAAGAAGCAGCGCTACCGTGAAGGGATCGGAGAGAAACTGGGTCGAGAACCTAAGGAAAACCGGTGTCGCCGCGACGGTGATCCAGGCGAGGATGTTGCTATCCGGCGCGAGCCGCTCCCGAATCCGGAGAAGGCCGAAAAGGAAAAACCCGAAAACGAGCACGGGAAGAATCGACGGCCATTCCGGGGCGATCTTCACGAAAATTCCGCCTAAGCCTGCGAAGATCGGAAGTTCGAGTACCCACCGAATCCCGCCGTCGCACGGAATTGTCGTCGCGAATGGATTCCATCCGACCGCCGCCATCGACTGGGCGAGCGAATAGGTTTCGAATTGTTTAATCACCTGACCCGACGAAAGCGTTAGACTCGGGAACGCCGCCGCGAGGACGAAGAGAACCGCGAACGCGACGGTTAGCCGGAGTTCGGAGGATGCGCTTCGGGATTTTCGAAACATTCCTGGAACTCCTTCAGCATAGTGGCGGCGTGGAGACCATCGATGATCCGGTGATCGGCAGTGAATACGACGGTAATCCGCTTTCCGACGACGACCGCGCCGTTTTTCACGACCGGTTTTTCGCGAATGGCGCCCACGGAGGCGATCATCACGTTCCGCGACTGCGGATAGATCCGAGCGATCGCGAACTCGATATCGAGTGAGCCGACGCTCGTCAGCATCGCAGTTCCGAAGGCGTCTCGCTGAAATCCGAGAAAGGGTGACCAGAGGTTTAAAACGTTCATGATGAGGTCGGCGGCGCTCACGAGCACTCGCCGTACGGGATGGGGGAAATTTCCGATGGATTGCTTAATCCCGCGGAAGGTCGTGTCTTTGCCGGTCTTGATCACCTTCGCCGTCGGCATGAGTCCTTCGGCGATCTTCACGACGCCAAGACAATCGACCTTGCGAAGAGTATGGCTCGAGATGTCTTCGCTTCCGTGCTTTTTAGATTGTCCGGAGGCGACGAGAAAGCAGATATCGACGGTCTTACGGCTATAGAGTTTTCCCCACCGGAACATACAGTTCGCGTCCGGATGCCTCGCGAACGTTTTCGCGAACACGAAACCCGCGAGGTGGGTGATCGTCAGTTTCACTTCCGTCGATGCCTGCAGTTTTTCAAGAA
>JBBQMV010000021.1:0-16040 GCA_038329315.1 Bdellovibrionia bacterium
GAAGTGGGAAAAACTCGCGAAGTAAGCACTTCGACTGGAAAGGGGATGCACACCACGACCGGTGCGTACCTGATTCCCGGGACGAACCTCATCGATACGCCCGGTATTCGGGAGTTCGGGCTCCTCGGCGTGAAGCCCGACGAGCTCCGCCGTTACTTTCCGGAATTCCAGGGCTTGAAGTGCGAAGAACAAGACTGCTGGCACCGTGACGAAGCGGGATGCGCGGCCCTGGGGCTACCGCGCTACGGAAGTTACCGGAGAATGGTCGAATCTTTAATTTCGGGAGAAAACTAAATGGCTTACCCAGCGAGCGAAGCGCCGAAGCTTGAAGGAAATCGGGACGGGTTTAAACTCGAAGGTTTGGTCGCCGCTAGTGGAAAAGCCTGGGAAGCTCTCCGACAGATCCAAAAAAGCCTAAAGCCCGGAATGACCGAAATCGAGATCCAGCGTGCGGGCGAGGAGATCCTGCAGAAACTCGGTTCGACGAAAAACTGGCACCGGGTCACCATTCGGATTGATGCGGACACGCTTTTAAAATTCAATGCGCCGGCGAATCCGACGGCGGTCCTCACCCAGGCGAGCATCGTTTTTATCGACATCGGGCCCGTTTTCGAACTCGACGGCGTCGAATACGAAGCGGACGTTGGCGATACGATCACGATGGACTCTGATCCGGAGAAAATCCGGGTGATCGAAGCCTCTCGCAAGCTCTTTAAACGCGTCGGAGATATTTGGCGGAACGAATCGATCAGCGGCGGCGAACTCTATAAGCGTGCTGAGATCGAAGCCGAACGTTTCGGCGTCGTTCTGAATCAGGAAGTCGATGGTCACCGCGTCGGCGATTTTCCGCACGGCGTTTTTTTTCGTGGTGGAATCGGCGAACTCGATTTCAAGCCGGGTGCCGGCGTTTGGATCTTAGAGATCCAAGTCCGACACCCGACCCTACCTTACGGCGCGTTTTACGAGGATAATCTCATCTAACGCCGGCATGCCTTAGGCATGCGCCGCCGGCGTGCGCCGATTAATAGAAGCGTGGGCGGCCCTCCTTTTGTTCCACACGCTCCGGACGAAATTCCGGACCGACTTCTCGGTAGATACCCACCGAGCCGCGGACCGAAAAGAGTTCGAAGATTTGCCAAAGCCATTTCCAGCTCCGTTTGGGAGGTGGGACAGACTTTTGGGGCGGTCGATGCAGCTTCAGAAGTTCGAGTTGAATTTCGGAGCTACGATTACGGACGTTGGTTTGCTTTTCGACTTTTAAGTGATTCATAAATTCCTTAGAGAGCGAGGTTTTTTTAGACGTGGATGCACGATCCCGCGGCGACCGCGCAGAAAAGCGCGACGGCGATGCTGTGAGCGGTCGCCGCGAGTTATACGGACGACAACGAATTAGAGTTTTGGTGATTGAGCCCGAAAGCTAGTGGAGTCAGGCTGCGAGAGGTCGAAGGGTATCGACGCGATCGGAGATGATTCCAGTGGTTTGCGAGGCAATTACTGCATTTTTAGTCATTTGATAAATCATGGTCATCTCCTTTCGAGAGAGTATGAAAGCCAGAAAAACCGGGCTCCATAAATTAAGAATAATAAAGAACGTTCGCAAATACAAGCGACAGCAAGCCGAATCCGACATGATTTAAAATCATCGGAGTTCAGAAGCCGAATTGATCGAGAAAGAGCTCTGTCGCGCTCGCGAGGGAGTCTTACTTCTTTTTCTTCTTCGCGGTCTTCTTGCCGGCCTTTTTCGCAGGCGCGGACTTCTTCGCCTTCGGAGCGGGTGCGGTGACTTTTTCCGCATCGATTTGCGCGGGGGTCATGCCGTAGTTCTTCAGAAGACCGTAGAACGGCGCTTCGTATCCAACGGTGATGTGAGCGGCGACGCCGTCTTGGTTCGCGACCTTCAAAATGTCGACGGTCATCGCGTTTGCTTCGCGGATCGAAGGAAGTTCGAAAATATCGCCGCCTTCGAGTTGGCCGGCTTCATTTGAGAACTCATAGCGGAGGAAAACGGACTTTTTCGATTTAATCATGGCCCGACCGTACTCTAAGTTCGATTGGCATTCGACCGTAAAAGAGTATGCCTTTGAAAACGAATAGGAATTTCAGGACTGGGTGTCGTTTATGGATTTATCGTTGCGCGGTTAGCGCCGATGTTCAGTGCCTTTGACAAGGCGCACTTCGGCCGGCCGAAGTGAAACGTAAATTTTCGCTTATTCGCGCGTTTTGCGTGTCTAACTTCTAGGAGATTACGCCCGACTCTTTCACTCAATTCACGCGCAACGTGTGCGCCAGTATTCAGGAATTCAAAACGTTACGGACTAGGGCGGGGAGAAGGCCCTTTTTTTGAATCCATTTCCTGCTTCTTTGACTCCTCGCCGAACGGACGAATATTCTCTACGTTGAGTTCTCTAATACTCTTAAGCTTTTTCAATTCTTCGGCGGTCGCAGGCCGGAGGCCAGTAGGATATACATTTCGAAATCCTTCACTTTAAAACATCAGATATCCGTCACTAGCGCCGGAACCTTCGCCAATATCGGAAAAATATCCGATCACCTCATCGGCCATTAACCCGCTAGGTACGATCGAAGATTTCCTTCGCCATGATCAGGCGCTGGATTTGAGAAGTCCCTTCGTAGATCTGATAGATCTTCGCGTCCCGCATGAGCTTCTCCACCGGATATTCCTCGGAATAGCCGTAACCTCCGAAGACCTGGACCGCGTCGGTCGCGACCTTCATCGCCATATCGGCTGCGAAGGCCTTCGCCATGGCGGCATACTTCGTATTTCGCCGACCGGCGTCGATTTCCGTCGCCGCCTTCCAAACCAGTGCGCGAGCGGCTTCGATGTTCATCGCCATCTCGGCGATCATGAAGCTGATGGATTGGTACGAAGCGATCGGCGCGCCGAACGTTTTACGGGTAGTCGAGTAGGCGATCGCCTCGTCCATCGCGCGACGAGCGAGGCCGACCGCTCCGGCGGCGACCGTCGGGCGCGTGTGATCGAACGCCGCCATCGCCGTGCGAAATCCCTCGCCTTCTTTACCGAGGCGGTAGCGCTCGGGGATACGAACTCCTTCGAACGTGATCCCACGGGTATCGCTCGCGCGCTGACCCATGTTCCATTCCTTTTTCCCGACGGTAATCCCCTTCGTAGAGGCGGGAACGAGGAAGCCCGACATCCCTTTGTGCTTCGCCGCTGGATCCGTATAGGCCAGGACGAAGTACCAGGAAGCGACCGAGGCGTTCGTAATCCACATTTTCGATCCGTCGATGACGTAGTCGCTCCCGTCCTTCTTCGCCAGGGTGCGAATTCCGGAGACGTCGGAGCCAGCGCCCGGCTCGGTCACGCAGTAAGCAGCGAACTTCGGTTCGGCAGTCAGCATCCCTAAGAACTCAGTCTTCTGTTCGTCATTCCCCGCGACCATGACCGGGGCGGAAGCGAGGGAGTTTGCCTCCAGAGCGGTGCAGATGCCTGTACAGCCGTAGGCGAGTTCTTCGGTGATCATGGAGCCCTCGAGTACGCCGAGTCCGAGCCCACCGAATTCGGCCGGAACGTGGGTGTTCATGAGGCCGACGTGCCAGGCCTTCTCGATAATCTCCCTTGGAAACTTGCCTTCTTTATCGTGAAGGGCCGCTTTCGGGATGATTTCATCCTTTGCGAACTTGCGGGCGAGTTCTTGGAGCTGCTTTTGGTCGTCGGTCGGGGTAAAGTCGATCATACCACCTAGTGTAATAGCCGATTTACAGGACTTCAACCGAACAGGATCCCGCGCTTTGTCCCCCACGAATACCCGCCGCATTCGGGCGAAGAAAAAGAATACCCAGATCAAGCGCGAGAAAGTCGAACGCGACCGCGAAGATCGCGAGAAATCCGACCGTCAGCTCGCCCGCCAATCGGCTGTCGATCCGTTCGGAAAGTTTTGGCAAGACTGGGTGGGATCGCGTCGCCACCTCGACGCTCTTCTCGCGGACCTACCCCGGAATAAGAAGACCGCTTGGGCGCCTCGCATCCAAGCGCTCCTCCGTATCCCGACCTCTCTCGCTGCGGAAGTCGGGATCGGGGTTCCTCCGGGCGAACCGTGGAACCTTTCGGACGAAGAACTTCTGAATTGGATTCCTGCGGGCCAAATTTTCCGCGCTCTCGAAGCGAAACCTGAAGTCGCGAGGAACCTCGCGTTAGATACGACGGTTGCACCGGGCGCCGTAGCCGACGCGCAGATTGTCGGGAATCGCGACGACTTCCCGCCCGAAATGATCGAAGCGTGGGAGAAAGACTGGGGCCCGAAAATCGCGGAAAAACTCGCGCAGTCGCTTTCGCTTCAGCCCGGCGTCGCCCTTCGCGTTCGCTTGAAAGAGAGCCGCGAAGCGATTCGAAAAGAACTCGAAGCGCGGAAGGACTCATTTTCGGTGATCTCGCCCGTCGGAATTCGTTTCGAAGGTTACAAGGCCGTGATGGCGGTCGATTCATTCGCTCGTGGCGCGTTCGAAATTCAGGATGAAGGTTCGCAGCTTCTCGCGATCGCGCTTCTCGATCCGAACCTCGTTCTACCACTGCTTTCGAAAACACCGGGCGATGTGACGCCGCCGTTTGTCGGAGAGATCCCGAAAAAAGGTTTCGCGCCGATCACCGTGATCGACGCGTGCGCCGGCGCGGGCGGTAAGACGCTCGCGATCGCCGATCTCATGGGCGGCCGGGGTAAGGTCTTCGCCTACGACATCTTCCAATCGAAGATGGCGGCTCTGAAGCGCCGAATCGGTAAGGCCCAGATGACAAACGCGAAAGCGGTTCTCCTCGAGCCGGGTCGAGAAGAAGAGATGCTCGCCGACTTTATGGGAAAGGCCGATGCGGTCCTGGTCGACGCACCCTGCTCCGGATGGGGGGTCCTTCGCCGGAATCCCGATGCGAAGTGGAAGGAAAATTTTGCCGAGATCACGAAGCTTCCGGACCTCCAGCACCGCCTTCTGAGCCTCTACTCGAAACTCGTCCGCCCGGGCGGACGTCTCGTTTACTCCCTCTGTACGTTTAAACGTTCGGAAACGGATGAGGTCGTCGATCGGTTCCAGGCCGAGAATCCCGACTTTATTCCGATCGGCGGCGGCTATCTCGGACCGGCCCAGACCGACGGCTTCTTTATCCAGATTTGGGAGAAGCGGGCGAAATGAAGCTCGGACTTTGGGGGCTGATCCGCAAAGTCGTCTTTCTCTTCGATGCCGAACGCGTTCACCATGGCTTCACGAAGTGGCTCGTTCGCCTCGGAAAAACGCCGCTCGGCCGCTTCATTCTGCGGTTGGTTTCGGGTGCGTACCTTCGTAAAACTCACTTTCCGGTAACGGTAGGTGGGATCACATATCGGAATCCGATCGGACTCGCGGCCGGTTTTGATAAGGAAGGCGCGATGATTCCTGCGCTTCCGCATCTCGGTTTCGGATTCGTTGAAGTCGGAACGGTGACCCCTCGGCCGCAGCCCGGAAATCCAAAGCCGCGGCTCTTTCGCGATGCCGCGCGCTTCTCACTCTTCAACCGAATGGGTTTTAATAGCCCAGGGGCAGAAGAAGTGGCTAGAAACGTCACCGAAGCACGCCTCCAGGGCGATCTCCCGGCGGACTTTCGCATCGGGATCAATCTCGGGAAGAATAAGACGACCTCCGCGGACGATGCGGCAGAAGATTACGCTCTCGCGGTACGTCCGTTCGAGGGTCTCGCGGACTATCTCGTCGTGAATGTGAGTTCACCGAACACTCCGGGACTGCGTGAGCTACAAACGGTCGAATCCATTACGAAAATCGTAAGTCGAATTCGTGCCGAGTTCGCGCATTGGAAGGCGAAGCCGCCGATTTATCTAAAGCTTGCCCCCGAAGTGCTTGGTGAAACGCTGGAAAATATTCTCTCCGCGGAAAAAAATCTCGGAATCGATGGGTGGGTCCTTACGAACACGCTCGGCGGATTTTGGAAGGGCGCGAACGGCGGTTGGAGCGGCGGAGCGTTAGGAACGCTCGGAAGAGACTGTTTGGATCGAGTGCGGGGGAGGAGTCGCCTGCCGATTCTTTCCGTCGGCGGCATCCTCGAGCGCCGTGAAGTAGACCTCCGAATCGCCCGCGGAGCGGATCTCGTTCAAGTTTACACGGGCTGGATTTATTTCGGGCCGCGCTGGATTTCTTATCTGCTGCGGACTTTCGCGGGCAAGAAAACGAAACTCTAAGCCACTCGCGTATTTTCTAAAAACCGCCATTTTAAACGGGGAATCCCACAAAATAAGAAGGGCCTCGATCCGTTTCCGGATGAGGCCCAATCTTAAAGTCGTAAGAGAAAAAGAATTACTTCTTCTTCTTCTTAGCGGTCTTCTTCTTGGCTACTTTCTTCTTCGCAGCTTTCTTCTTCGTTGCCATCGCTATTTCCTCCGTTTAGATACCGCACCAAAGCGATCTCTATATGAATTTAATGTTACCGCGATCTTTGATGAGTGCAAGCATCGAAATGAAAATAATTCACTTTTTCTATTTTTTTTCTTGCCACCACTTTCGTGCGAAAAAGTAGTCGTGAGTGACCTTCGTGAGATTCCACCCCTTGAACCGAAAGAACGCTTGAAGCGGAAGCGCGAGCGCATCGCGATCCTCTCGCTTACTTTTGTGTTTCTCGCGTTGATGGTCCTCGAGTACCGAATTAGCCGTGTCTCCAGCACCCTACCCTTCGTAAACTCGATCTTCTTCTTCGGGCTGGTGAATTTAAACCTCATCATCCTGATTCTCCTCCTCTGGCTCGTTCTGCGGAACGTCGGGAAGCTCTTCATCGAGCGTCGGAGGAACGTACTCGGGTCGCGACTGAAGACGAAGCTCGTCGTTTCTTTTCTCTCCTTCTCGATCATCCCGACGCTCCTCCTGTTCTTGATTTCGGCCCTCTATATTAACACCACTTTCGATAAGTGGTTCTCGATTAAGATCCAAAACACCCTGGAAACCGCGCTTGAAATCACGCGGATTTATTATCGGGGTGCGGACCAAGCCGCGGCCCATTTCGCGGAGCACATTGCGAAAGGCACGGCCGCTAGGCTCTCTTCGGGTCGGGTAAACAAGGACCAGCTCGTGAAATACCTCGAGTCTCAACGCGAGCTCCTCGCCCTCGACGTGGTCGAATTCTATTCCGGACCGCTTGAAGAGCGGGTGATGGCGATTCGGGATTCTGATGAGTGGGAAATTCCTGCACCGCGGATGTCGCTTGACCTTCTCGATGCCGGATTTGCGGGTAAGCCAGGGAATGTCATCCATCACGCAGGGAATGGGGATTGGATCCGGGCACTCTCGCCGGTCCGTCTCCATTCGGACACCGTATTAGGTCTGATCGTGGTCAGTCGGTACGTACCGGTGACCCTCGTGAACAAGGTCGACGAGATCTCAAGCGTCATCCAGGACTATAAGGACATCAACCCGCTGAAGTACCCGGTGAAGACTGCCTACTTCCTGATCTTGATCCTGATCACCCTCGTAATCATCTTTGTAGCGATCTGGATCGGTCTCTATATGGCCCGAGAACTCACCGTACCGGTCGAACGCCTGGTAAAGGGTGCCCAAATGGTCGGCGCGGGCAATCTCGATACCGTGATCCAATCCTCGGGCCACGATGAGATCGCCACGCTCGTCGAATCGTTTAATCGCATGACCCGGGACCTTCGAGAGAACCGTGAACGTCTCACGGAAGCTGGCCGCGACCTGGAGCGGCGAAAGATTCAGCTTGAAGCGATTCTCGCAAACGTCGGCACGGGCGTGATCTCGCTCGATCAGGATGGCCGTATTACGACGTTTAATCGCGCCGTCTCGCAGCTTCTCGAAATTCATCCCGAACGTGCGGTGGGCCGCCTTTATGCGGAAGCACTGACCGGCGAAGCGGCGGCGCTTCTCAGCGTTTTCGAGAAGGCGATGAACTCTTCCGCGCCGATTCGGAGCCCCGAGGTCCTCCAGGTGAACCTGAAAATCGGTGGGACCACGAAATCGGTCGCCGCGATCGCGACGTCCCTGCCGACGGGCGCGGTGATCGTCATCGACGATATGACCTCGCTCGTAAAAGGGCAGCGTGAGATGGCCTGGCGCGAAGTTGCCCGCCGGATCGCCCACGAGATCAAGAATCCGCTCACGCCGATTAAACTCTCCGCCCAGCGCCTTCAGCGGAAGCTTGGTGATCTGACCGGTAAGGAAGGGCAGTTCGTCCGTGAAATGACCGAGACGATCATCCAGCACACTGACGAGCTCAAACAAATGGTGAACGAGTTCTCTGACTTTGCGCGGATGCCGGAAGTAACCCTCGAAACCGATTCGCTCGACGCGACGATTCGGGAAACCCTCGCACTTTATGAGCAGGCCCATGCGGATGTACGTTTCCGTTACGGCCCGGATCCTGAGCTCCCGGACTTCGAATTCGACCGCGACCAAATTAAACGCGTGCTGATCAATCTTTTCGATAACGCCGTCTCCGCCGTAAAAGAGAACAAGCGTGAGAAGCGGATCGAGATTACGACGAACTATCACTCGTCACTGAAGATCGCGGTCGTAGACTTCCGTGATAACGGCGCTGGGATGTCCGAGGACGTAAAATCTCGGATCTTTGAGCCGTATTTCTCGACGAAGAGCGAGGGAACGGGCCTCGGGCTCGCTATTGCCAAACGGATCGTGGCCGACCATCATGGATTCATCCGGGTGCAGTCCGATCCGGGCGAGGGGACTCAGTTCACCATCGAACTCCCGACCGTCGCCCGACCTAAAATCTGAGCGGGAAGCCATTCATGTCACGCAGCGTTCTGATCATCGACGACGAAGCTTCGATCCGAACCTCCCTCGAAGGAGCGCTTAAGGACGAAGGTTATCGCGTCCGTTCGGCCGCTTCGGGCAAGGAAGGGATCGATGCCCTCCGTCAGGAACTCTCCGACGTCGTCATCCTCGATATCTGGATGCCGGGTATGGACGGACTCGAAGCTCTGAAACTGATCAAGACCGAATGGCCGGATCAGTCCGTCATCATGATGTCGGGTCACGGGACGATCGATACTGCGGTTAAGGCGACCAAGCTCGGGGCCTTCGACTTCCTGGAGAAGCCACCGTCCCTCGAAAAACTTCTGGTTCTCCTCCAGAACGCCGCCTCCGTGCGCGACCTCGCCCGTGAGAACCAGGCGCTTCGAAAGCAGATTACCCGTTCCCGCCAGCTGATCGGGAAGAGCGGGCCCCTCGCGCAGATCCAGATGCTGGTTCGTCAGGTCGCCCCGACCACCGGATCGGTGCTCATCACCGGCGAAAACGGTACGGGGAAGGAACTCGTCGCCCATAGCGTGCACGCGCTCTCGCCCCGTTATGGAAAACCATTCGTCGAAGTGAATTGCGCTGCGATTCCGGAAGAGCTCATCGAGAGCGAACTATTCGGTCACGAAAAGGGCGCCTTTACGGGCGCGACCCAGCTTCGGCGCGGAAAATTCGACTTAGCCCACGAGGGAACTCTTTTCTTAGACGAAATCGGCGACATGTCGATGAAGACCCAGGCGAAGATCCTACGGATCCTCCAGGAACAAAAGTTCGAACGGGTGGGCGGAACCCAAACGATTTCCGTGGATGTCCGGATCGTGGCCGCGACGAACAAAGACTTAAAGGCGGAGATTTCCCGCGGAAACTTCCGCGAAGATTTGTTTTACCGTTTGAACGTCATTCCGTTTCACGTTCCGCCGCTTCGGGAACGCACTGAAGATATTCCGCTGCTCGCTGAACATTTCTTGAAAGAATTTGCCGTGACGCACGGGAAGAAGCTCCGAACGCTTTCGAAAGAAGCGGACGGACTTCTCCGGGCTTATCCTTGGCCGGGAAATGTTCGCGAACTGAAAAACCTTTTCGAGCGGTTGATGATTCTTACGCCGGAAATCGAAGAAGGCACGCCGATCACGGCGAACCACCTCCTTTCACATTTGAAAAACGACGCAATCTCGGTCCAGGTCACCACCGATCGGGGGGGGGCCGCGGCCGCGGCTTCGGCGCGGAACCTCCGCGATGCGCGGGGCGAATTCGAGAAAGATTTTATTTTGAAGACGCTCAAAGAGAACGACTGGAACGTCTCTAAAGCTGCGTCGGTGCTTGGGATTGAACGCTCTCACCTCCATAAGAAGATGAAGTCGTACGGGATCGAAAGCGACGGGTAGTCGCCGCGAGCCGTTCTCAGGCTTGCGATGCGTTAGGCCCGATCCGACTCGCCAAAGACCGTGCCTTGTGTCATTCTTCGCCAAGCTATGGCCGAAAAAATTACGCCTCGTTCCCAGGATTTTTCTCAGTGGTACCAAGACATCGTTCTGCAGGCGAAACTCGCCGACTACAGCCCCGTGAAGGGCTGCATGGTGATTCGCGCGAACGGTTATTCGATCTGGGAGAAGATCCAGGCCGACCTCGATCGCCGCATCAAGAAATCGGGAGCGAGTAACTACTACTTCCCGATGTTCATTCCGGAGTCGTTCCTGAAGAAGGAAGCGGAACACGTCGAAGGGTTCGCGCCCGAACTCGCGATCGTCACCCACGCCGGCGGAAAGAAGCTCGAAGAGCCGCTCGTCGTGCGTCCGACCTCCGAAACGATCATTAACTCGATGTTCGCGAAGTGGATTCAGTCGTACCGCGACCTCCCGCTTATGATTAACCAGTGGGCGAACGTCGTTCGCTGGGAAATGCGTACGCGGCTGTTTTTAAGAACTACTGAATTTCTTTGGCAAGAAGGCCACACCTGTCATGCGACCGCCGAAGAAGCGGAAAAAGAAACGCAGACGATGCTCGGTGTTTACCGCGACTTCGCCGAAGAGATTCTCGCGATGCCGGTCTATATCGGCCGTAAGTCGGAGAACGAACGGTTCGCGGGCGCCCTGCGCACGTACTGTATCGAAGGGATGATGCAGGATAAGAAGGCGCTCCAAGCCGGAACCTCGCACAACCTCTCCACGAATTTCGCCAAAGCCTTCGAAACCAAGTTCCTCGATAAGGACGGCACTCAGAAGCTCGTGCACCAAACCTCGTGGGGCGTGTCCACGCGTCTCATCGGCGGGATGGTGATGACCCACTCTGACGATAAGGGCCTCGTTCTGCCTCCGCGCCTCGCCCGGACCCACGTCGTGATCGTTCCGGTCACGCCGAAGCCGGATACGAAGGCTGCCGTGATCGAAGCCGCGAAAAAGCTTGCCGCCGAGATCGAAGCGGATGCCGCTGTAAAGGCGCTGCCGTACGAAATCGGCGTAATGGTCGACGACGACGATCAAAAGCAGGCCGGCTGGAAGTTCCACGAACATGAACTTACGGGTACT
Source organism: Bdellovibrionia bacterium (assembly GCA_038329315.1). Lineage (GTDB taxonomy): Bacteria > Bdellovibrionota > UBA1018 > UBA1018 > UBA1018 > JACMQW01. The sequence goes on from JBBQMV010000021.1 coordinate 11,304, forward strand.
CCCGTTCGGATCGAAATCGGCCCTCGCGATCTCGAAAAAGGAACTGCGGTCTTTACCCGTCGAGACGTCAGTGTGAAGGAATTCATTCCGATGGGTGATCTTCCGGCGAAAGTCGCGCGCGAACTCGCAGCGATGCAGAAGGACCTCCTCGATAAGGCTCGGGCCTTCCGCGATGCGAATACGACCGAAGTCGCGACCTATGACGAATTCAAGTCGAAGATCGATGCCGGCGGATTCTTCGTTGCTTCGTGGTGCGGAAATTCGGATCTCGAAAAGAAGATCAAAGAAGAGACGAAAGCGACCATCCGTTGCATCCAGCTCGACGCGAACTTCGAACCGAAGAAATCCGGAAAACCGTGCTTTATGACCGGTGAAAACTCGGAGAAGAACGTCAGTGTCATCTTCGCGCGCGCTTACTAAAAGTCGGCCGAAGGTCGACAAGATCCGTACTGAGCTCATCGTAGCGCTCGATTTTTCCGAAGGGAAAAGTGCGCTCAAACTGATGAGAAAGTGCGCGGATTTACCCGTGATTTGGAAGATCGGTTCGGAACTCTTCCTCGCCGAAGGGCCGGACTGGGTTCGTGCGCGGACGAAGGAAAATTTTCGAATTTTCCTCGACCTAAAATTCTATGACATCCCGAACACGGTCATGAAGGCGGCCATCCAGGCCAGCGCTCTCGGAGTCGAGATGTTCACTCTCCACCTTTCGGGGGGGGCGAACATGATTCGCGCCGTCCGCGAGGAGCTCGAAAAAAAGTACTCGGGTAAGCGCGCGGCGAAACGCCCGCTCATTCTTGGTGTTTCAGTGCTGACCTCGTTCGATCAGGCGACTTGGGACGACGTGAGTTTCGCCGTCGGTGGAAAGTCCGCGAAGGTCGCCGATTCGGTAAAACGCCTGACCGCCCAGGCTCGCTACTGGGGAGTCGACGGGGTCGTGTGTAGCCCCCACGAAATTAAGGTCGTCTCCGCGGCGGACGCGAATCTATTTACGGTCGTGCCGGGTATTCGCCCGAAGGGCACGAAGGCCGGAGATCAGGCCCGCGTGATGACCCCGAAGGAAGCGTCGACTCTCGGTGCGGGTGCGATCGTTTGCGGTCGTCCGGTCACTGAATCGAAAACCCCGCGCGCAGTCATTGAAAGCATCCTGCAGGAGCTCGCCTGATGTCGAATATCATTTCCGTGAGAAATCCCCACAGCGTCTTGGCCGCTCTCGAGCGCCGTCCAGAGGACGTTGTCTCGGTGACCGTCAGTGCGACCGCGGATGACGCTTGGAAAAATGTCGCTGATCTCGCTCGTCGAAATAAGGTGAAGATCCAGACGAGTGGAGGCGGCGGAGGAAGCGATCGTGGACGTCGCGATTCTCGTCCTTCTCCTTCGAAAGAAGACGGTCGCGCTTCGATGAACGAAGCAAGAATTCAGGAAAAAGAACCGATTTCGGCAGAAGAACTCTTCGGAGGCGCGAAAGAACGCGCCGGTGGAAAAGGTATCTGGCTCGCGCTCGATTCGCTTACGGATCCTCATAACGTCGGCGCGATTTTTCGAATCGCCGGCTTCTTTGGGATCGAAGGAATTCTCATGACCTCGGAGCGCTCGGCACCGCTGACCCACACGGTGTACGACGTTTCGTGCGGCGGAGTGGAAACGGTTCCGCACACCGAGCAGATTAATCTCCAGCGCGCGTTCGAAGTCGCAAAGGAAGAGGGTCTTTGGATTCTCGGGACGACTGAGCACGCGAAGGCGAGTTACCTCACGCTAGAGCGCGATCGCCCTTGGCTCATCGTGATCGGGAATGAAGAAAAGGGAATGCGGCGGCTCACGGCCGAGAGTTGTGATGTCACCGTCGGAATTCCTCCGCTCGGAGACGTCACGAGTCTGAACGCGTCGGTCGCGACGGGAGTGCTTATTTCCCGTCTGATGGCGTTGAAGTAGACGCTAACGACCGCGAGAGTTCGTGCGAGATTCCGTGATTGATGCGTTTCATCTCGGTCGTGATTCGGCTTTTGCGTGCGTCGCGATCTTCGCCGGCTTCCTTGTTGATGAAGTAGTTCGCGGTGATGCCGACGAGAATGAGCCCGACGAAGAACACCCCTTTGAAACAAGGGGGATCGTTCGGGTTGGCTATATTTTTTTTCTCACAGGTGTTCGGCATGGAGTTCCACTCTCTATACCGATGATTATACGACGCGTTAAAATATTCTAACAGGTGTCGAATTTGACCTATTTTCAGTCATTTGTGATGTTTATTAGATGTGTCAAATTTGACGAAAATTCGGCGTACGGCACTGAGGAGTGGACTCAGCCGGCTTATCGATTGCTTGGGTTAGGGGTATGAAACCCATCCACCCTCAGCCTTCATTCAAATCGATTTTTTTTACGGCGGTCGCACTCAGCTTTTGCCTCTCCACTATCGCCAGTCTCTGGAGTGGAATGAGAAGCCCGCTCGACGCGAAAACCCGAACGGAGAGTACCGTTCGGGTTTTCCTGGCGCAGTGAAAGTCCGCGCTAAGTTAGCGTTGTACTCTGCAGATAAAGGAGGAAGGGGAGGAGATAACGGGGGAGGACGTCCCATCAGCGGCTATCGCAGTTTCGCTTTTAATACCGAGCGTGCAAATCTTGTTTCCAAGTTGAATGGACACTTTTTTCTTTGCGCGATTCCAACTCATATTCGCGATAGGACCCTGAGCTTTTACCGGAATTCCTGAACCTATAAACCGAGTCTCGAATTCTTGGGAATAATAGACGACCGAATTTTCCCCCTCTCCGCCGCGTTCGAAGATTTCAATGGTGATGGCTGGGTAGACCTCCATCAGGGTGGATATCAATCGGATCTGTTTGTAGCTTCCGTCAAAACTATAGGTTTTAACCGCGACGATGGAGTCATCGATTTTTAACTGGGGAGCTTCTGTAGCGTAGGAAGCAGTCGGTGCAGCTCCCAATAGTGCAAGTCCAGTTAGAGCTGACAAATTAAGACGCCATTTCATTTTCATAAAATCTCCGTTTTCACATAAACTTTTTAGGGACTTGCTGGCGACGAATCGCAAGGTCCTAAAAGCAGGTGGTGTACCAGCTCAGCTGAAACACTTTGGATTTGAGAGTGGCCAGCTGTCGAAGAAGTTTACAGCTGTCGCCTGAAACCCGCATTTAGCCCTTCAGTTTTTCGACGGAATAAATGTGGTCCAGCCGAACCGGCCACATGAGTCCGCTCGTCTCGCGGAAGAAGAGGAATCGCCCTTTTGGAATGTCCACGACGCGTTCGATTCGCCCGGCGATCGGTTCGATTTCGCCGCCTGGGCCGTAAAACTGAAGAACAACTTGGGTCGCGCGTTCGCGAAACTCGTCGATTTTGGTGGTGAGAGTTTCCGCTACCGAAACGTAAATTCCTTCCTGAAAGAGTTGGGAAATCGCAGCGACGAAGTTCAAACTCGATTGTTCGCCGGTATACGCGTTCGCGAGATGTTCGGACGGCGCTTGCACGCATGTTTGATGGTGAGCGATTCGTGCGAGAAGAATCTCTTCGTCAGTGCCCTCGACTTGAAGCCATTCGTCGACGAGTTGGGCGTCGGCTTCGGGATGGAATTGGAATCCGTATGCGTGTTCGCCGATTCGAAAAGCTTGGTGCGCGCAGATCGGACTCGCCGCGAGCGTTTTCGCTTCTGGAGGCGGAAAAAAGGCGTCGTAATGCCATTGATAGAATTTTGGAGTCGGGCCCGCTGCGCTCATCAGCGGATCCTTCCGGCCTTCTTCATTTAAAGTCACTTCGAACCACCCGATCTCGGGGTGATCATTCGCGACGACTTTTCCGCCGAGCGTGCGCGCGAGCATTTGTCCGCCGAGACAGATGCCGGCAATCGGAAGTCCGAGATCGAAAACATGTTTCATCAAGCGAAGTTCATCGCGAATCCACGCGTGATCGCTTTCGTCATTCGCGCCCATCGGTCCGCCGAGCGAAACGAGTCCGCCGATCTGGCGTGGGTCGGGGAGGGACTCTCCCGTCCAGATTTTCGTGACGTGCGTGAGGATTCCTTGGGTCTCTAATGCGCGGCGTAAGGCAGCAGCATGTTCGTGCGGCGCATGTTGGATGATTAATATCGGAAGTCGACGTGAAGATTGCTGCGGCATGTTAAAATTCAGAAACTCCATTTTCCTGCACCCATCCTACCTCCGGAAGTGTAGGAACGGCAAAATACGATTTCACTGGGATTTTCGGCCTGTTTTACGCGATGGTGAAGGAATCGTGCTGGGATAGCTCAGTTGGTAGAGCAACGGTTTTGTAAACCGTAGGTCCGGGGTTCGAGTCCCCGTCTCAGCTCCATTTTTCTTCCCAATCTTGACTAGGTGCGTATCACCTGAATTAATGTTGGAGTTCAAGATTGGCTGACGTAGAAACAAAACGCTTAAAACGCTTTGAATCTTAATCGCTTCAACTCCGCAAGGGTTGAAGCGGTTGACTTTTAGGCGTCTGAAGCAACGTTGGTATCTGGAGAGATATCCAAGTGGCTAAAGGAGGCAGACTGTAAATCTGTTGGCTTCGGTCTTCGAAGGTTCGAATCCTTCTCTCTCCACCACTTCAAATCCTCTCGAGGGATGTTTTTTAAAACGATTTTCGAGGTGATCTGAAGCGGTAATTCGAAACGACGGAGAAATCCGAAGGATCGAGATGCAGCGAAGTGGGCGGGAATAGCTCAATTGGTTAGAGCATCGGCTTTCCAAGCCGAGGGTTGAGAGTTCGAGTCTCTT